>JAGQRL010000097.1:0-4641 GCA_020425485.1 Rhodospirillaceae bacterium | reverse complement strand
GCGGACGGCTTTTCCGGCCAGAACTACTTCCCCGACGGCATGGCGCGGCAGAGCTTCTACCACCCGGTCGACCGCGGCTTCGAGCGCGAGGTGGCCAAGCGGCTGGCCTATTGGGACCGCCTGCGCAGCGAACGCCAGGCTGGCGGAAGCTAAGGGCCGGGCGGCACCGGGCCGGTGCATGGCCGTTGGCAGCGGGTGGGGTCCGGTTTCGCCGAAATCGGAAAAGGTCTAGCGTTCGCCCCGCAAGGCCGGGGCGGAGCGGGGAGCCGATGACGATCACCTATTTCGAAGAGTTCCAGGTGGGCCAGCGCCGCACCACCGGCTCCATCACCGTCACTGCGGACGAGATCAAGGCGTTCGCCGGGGCCTACGATCCCCAGGTGTTTCACCTGGACGAAGCGGCGGCGGAGGACACCTTCTTCGGCGGGCTGTGCGCCAGCGGCTGGCACACGGCAGCCCTGGTGATGGGCCTGCTGGTGCGCGGCGACATCCTGGGCGGCACGCCGCTGATCGGCGCCAGCGTCGACCATCTGCGCTGGCCGATGCCGACCCGCCCCGGCGATATCCTGACCGCTGTGGCCGAGGTGATCGAGAAGCGCGAAAGCCGTTCGCGGCCAGACCGCGGCATCCTGCGCATCGCCGTCACCGCCACCAACCAGGAAGGCAGCGTGGTGGAAACCTTCGAAAGCGCCGTCGTCGTGCCCCGCCGGGTGCCATCTGACTGAAGGGAGAGCTTGCCATGCCAACCGTGCTGATCACCGGAGCCGGCCGCGGCATCGGCCTGGAATTCGCCCGCCAGTATGCCGAAGCCGGCTGGGCGGTGCTGGCCGGTGCCCGCAAGCCGGAGGGCATCGCCGAGCTGATGGCGCTGGAAGGCGACATCTCCGCCGTCCAGCTCGACATCGCCGATCCCGCCTCGGTGGCGATCATGGCCGAACGGCTGCGCGGCGTTCCCATCGACCTGATGGTCAACAATGCCGGGGTGTACGGTCCGCGCACGCTGAGGCCGGGGGCGCTGGACTTCGCCGCCTGGCGCGAGGTGCTGGAGGTCAACCTGATCGGTTCCCTGCGCGCGGCCGATGCCTTCATCGACCACGTGCTGGACGGCGAGATGAGGAAGATCGCCTTCGTCACCTCCAAGATGGGCTCCATCACCGACAACACCAGCGGCGGCGCCTACGCCTATCGTGCCTCCAAGGCCGCACTGAACGCCGCCGTGCGCAGCCTGGCCATCGATCTGGAGGACCGGGGGGTGACGGTGACCCTGCTGCATCCCGGCTGGGTGCGCACCGATATGGGCGGGCCCGGGGCGCTGATCGGCACGGAGGAAAGCGTGGCGGGGATGCGCCAGGTGATCTCACGGGTCGGCGGCGACGAGACCGGGCAGTTCTGGAACTACGACGGCACGCCGATCCCCTGGTAGGTGAAGCAGGGCCGGGTGGGGGAGCGGGCCGGGACCGACTTGGCCGCCGGCGAAACGTCCTCAGGCCAGGCCGAAGCAGGCCGCGTCCAGCCCGGCGGCGCGCAGCTCGGCCAGCATGGCGCCGCTGGCGTCCGCGGCCGGATCGTCGATATGGCGCGCCACGATGGTGTGGATTTGCGAAAGCTGGCCGGCGGTGGGGTGGGCCGGCGTGGCAAACCAGTCCGCTGCGTCATCCCCGGCCGTGTCGTCCACCGCCAGAGTGTCCTCCGCGGGGCGGCGCAGGCGGGCCAGGGCTTCGCTGCTCAGATGCATGCGGGTGGCGGGGCCGAAGCGGTCCGCCGGGGCGGCTTCCGGCGGCGCGTCGAACCAGTCGGTCTGGCGGGTGCGCAGCGGCGGCCGGCCCGGCGCAAACCCGCCGATGCGTTCCAGACCCATCCTGTCCATCAATGCCGCGAGCATCTGGAGCCCCCGAGGTGATCTCTCGGGGAACTACCAGCAAGCGGCGTGCCAGGGGCCAGAAGGGGCCTGGCAGGCCGCAATGCTGGGAGTCAGCGGTGGCCCGCGGCAGATTCTGCCCGGCGGGACGCCTCAGCCGGCCAGCACGCGGGCAAAGATGTCCCGGTCGACATTCTGGCCCGTCAGCACCACGCCGATGCGCTGCTGGCCCTCCAGGACGCCGGAGCGCGCGTCCTGCATGGCCGCGGCCAGGGCGGCGGCACCGGCCCCTTCGGCGACGCTGTGGGTGTCGGAGTAGTAGGCGCGCATGGCCTCTTCCATCTCCGCGTCGGAAACCAGCACGGTGCGGGCGATCCCTTCGGCGATGATGGCCAGGGCCTCCGGTGCCGGCGTGCGGCAGGCCATGCCGTCGCCGATCAGCGTCGTCGTCGGGTGCGAGACGAGCTTGCCCTGGGCCAGCGACAGCGCGTAGGCGGGCGCTTCTTCCGCCACCACGCCGACGACGTCCACCGTGTGGCCCAGTGCTGCCTTGGCGGTGAGCATGCCGCAGATGCCGGAGCCCAGGCCGATGGGCACATACACCGTTTCCAGATCCGGCAGGGCGGACAGGAACTCCAGCGAATAGGTGGCCACGCCGGTCACCAGCCGCAGGTCGAACGACGGCATGGCGAACAGCCCGCGCGCCTGGGCGATGCGCCCGGCTTCTTCGACCGATTCCTGGAAGTCCTCGCCGTGGACGATCAGCTCGGCCCCGAACGCCTGCATGGCGGCGTTCTTTTCCTTGCTGTTGCCGTGGGGCACGACGATCACGGACTCCAGGCCGGCGCGCCGTGCCGCCAGGGTGACGGACTGGCCGTGGTTGCCGCGGGTGGCCGCCACCACGCCCTTCACCTCGGGGTGGGTGCGGGTGAGCCAATCGATGAACACCAGGCCGCCGCGGATCTTGAAGGCGCCGGTGGGCGTGTGGTTCTCGTGCTTGACCCACACTTCGATGCCCAGGCGCTTTGCCAAGAGGGGCCAGGCGTATTGCGGCGTGGGTGCCACCACCGGCGCGATCAGGCGGGCGGCGGCACGGATCTCTTCAAGGCTGGGCAGCACGGTTCGCTCTCCGTCTCCAGGTGCGGCGGGTGAGGCCAGTGTCGGTTATCGCGAAGAGGTGATCGAATGCAATATCGGCAAGGCTGGGAACCGGCTAGCCGCCACACCATCATAAAGAACAGGAACCGTAGCCCGCGGCGGCTGTGGTGATGATTGCGGAGTGCGTGTCATGGCTACTCGCTTTCAACGCTGGGCACTTACGCTGCTCCGGGTGGGGCTTGGCGGGCTGATGCTGTGGTGGGGTCTCAACAAGATCGTCGACCCCGATTTGTCTGCAGACATTTCCGACATCTTCTATTTCGACCTGTTTGAGGCCGAGCTGCTGTCGCTGGTGTTCGGCATCGCCCAGACGGGGCTGGGGGCGATGGTGATCATCGGGCTGTGGCGCGGCATCGCCTATCCGGTGATGACGGTGATCCTGGGCTTCACCCTGGCGTCCACCTGGTATGCCGTGATCGACCCCTTCGGCTGGTGGCTGCCGGCCCAGGTGGACTTCCCGTTCACCCAGCTTTTCTACCCCTCCATCGTCAATTTCGCCGGCGCCCTGGTGCTGTGGAGCCAGATGGACAACGACCGCTGGGCGATCGACCAGATCCTGTAGCATACAATAGTATATTAATAGTTGTATTGCGCCTAGAAATCATCCCAGATTCCGAATCTTTTGACGCATCTGGGTCCGAACGATGAGAATGATGAGCGCATGTATCGTCCTGGCAGCAGCCTTGTTGCCGGGATGTGCGCCGGCGTTGCTGATCGCAGCGATGCCGGCTTCCATGGCGGGAAGCGATCTCGTCGTTGGAAGCGTGCAGGAGAGCGTGATGCAACCGGCCAGCGCCTTCATTCCGGCGACAACAGAGGCGTCGCCGGTGTCCGGTCCGCTGCACTGCTCCCAGCAAAGTTATAGTGGCGGTACACAAATGCACTGCGAGGGGGGCGTTCCTGGCCACGCACGCTGGTGCAACGACTTGGTCATGTTTGTGGAGAACGGCGTCAGCGGTGGGTTCATCCGCACCTGGACCGGCACCCGTCGCGAAGACGAGATCTTCGAGCGCTACTGCCTCCAGGGCGAAGTGCCGCCGGAGATCGCGCGACTGCAATAGGCGGTAGCCCACCTGATCCCCTTGCCGTGCCCGGCGGCCCGCTGCACTGTCGTCGGCAAAGCACGAAGAAGGGGATACGGGGGCCATGGGCGTGCTGGCGAGCACCGTCAATCCGCGCGAGGCGGCGTTCCAGGAGAACGCGGGGGCCATGCGGTCGCTGGTGGACGACCTGCGCGGCGTCGTCGCGCGCATCAAGGAAGGCGGCGGCGAGGCAGCGCGCGCCCGCCACCTTTCCCGCGGCAAGCTGCTGCCGCGCGACCGCATCCGCAAGCTGCTGGATCCCGGCGCGCCGTTCATGGAGCTGTCGCAGCTCGCCGCCCATGAGGTGTATGGCGAGGACGTGCCGGCGGCCGGCATCCTCACCGGCGTCGGCCGCGTGTCCGGCGTGGAATGCGTGATCGTCTGCAACGATCCCACGGTGAAGGGCGGCACCTACTATCCGCTGACCGTGAAGAAGCACCTGCGCGCCCAGGAGATCGCCCGGGCCAACCGGCTGCCCTGCATCTATCTGGTGGATTCCGGCGGTGCCAATTTGCCGCGCCAGGACGAGGTGTTTCCCGACCG
>JAGQRL010000096.1:5809-12371 GCA_020425485.1 Rhodospirillaceae bacterium | reverse complement strand
ATCGAGCGCGGCTATCTCTATATCGCCCAGCCGCCGCTCTATGGCGTCAAGCGCTCCAAGTCGCTGGTCTACTGCAAGGACGACCGGGCGTTGGAAGAGATGCTGATCGACCAGGGCTATGCCGACATGGTGCTGGTGACCCACGATGGCGCCCAGATCGCCGGCAACGACCTGCGCGCGATCATCGACCAGGCGCGCGAGATCAAGCACCTGCTCGATCCCATGGTGCGCAAGGTCGGCAACGCCGATGTGGTGGAGCAGGTGGTGATCGCCGGCGCCATGAACGCCGGCCTGCTGGAAGATCCCGAACGGGCGGCTGAGGTGGCCGGCTACATCGCCACGCGGCTGGACGTGCTGTCGCCCGACTATGAGCGCGGCTGGTCCGGCGCCCCCACCGCCGATGGCGGACTGGAGCTGCGGCGCACCCTGCGCGGCGTGACGGAAACCCGGCTGATCGACCGCGACCTGCTGCATTCCGGCGAAGCCCGGCGGCTCGACCAGCTCACCGCGGCGATCCAGGATCTTTACTCCCACCCCGCGGCGCTGCACCTGAAGGAGCAGTCCTGGGTGGTGCGCGGCCCGGTGGGGCTGTTCGACAAGGTGATGGAGCTGGGCCGCAAGGGCATCTCCATCCAGCGCTACAAGGGCCTGGGGGAAATGAACCCCGACCAGTTGTGGGACACCACGCTGGACCCCGACCACCGCGCGCTGCTGCAAGTGAAGATCAGCCACGCCGACGACGCCGCGGAGGTGTTCGCCACCCTGATGGGCGATGTGGTGGAGCCGCGCCGCGAGTTCATCCAGGACAACGCGCTCAACGTCGCCAACCTGGATATCTGACGACAGAGCCGGCCGGGACGGCGAGGGCTGGAACCGACTCCGCCAAAGGCGAAAACGCGCTACAGGCGCTGCTTCACCCAGTCCGCCCCCCGCTCCAGGATCTCCGCGGGAACCTCCGCCGCCACCGTGCGCACCAGGTCGCCCAGGCGCACGCCGGCCAGCGAGGCCCGCCACGCCTGGTCCGCCTGCGCCATCACCCGGGCGATGGCGCAGGGCCGGTCGTCGCAATAGCCGGCCGGGCGGCAGGGATTGTTGCGGCGGATTTCCGTGCACACGAAGGTGGGCGCCTTGCCCTCCACCGCCTCCACGATTTCCAGCACCGTGATGTCGTCGGCCGGCCGCGCCAGCCGGTAGCCGCCGGACGGCCCCAGCGTGCCCACCACGATCCCCGCCTGCGACAGCGTCTGCAAAGCCTTGGAGAGGTATTCCTTGGGGATGCCGTGGAACTCCGCCATCGCCTTGGTCGACAGGTGGCCGTCGCCCGGCAGCGACGCCAGGACGGTGCAGCAATGGAGCGCCCATTCCACCTGGTTGCGAAGCTGCATCGCCGCCCTTCGTTGTCGCGTGATCCCCGGCCCCGCCCCGTGCGGCACCCGCAGGTGCGGGCGGGGCCAGGCGGGGACCGGGGTCAGGCAAGCCCCGCCTTCGCCAGACCGTACATCCCATCGAGCGATCCGGGCACCGTGCGGAAGCCGACCGCCACGCGATTCCAGCCATTGATGGCCATGATCGCGAAGGTCAGGTCCGACAGCTCCTTCTCGCTCAGCTCCCGGCGCACACTGTCATAGATCTCATCGGCAACGCCATGGCCGGACAACCGGGTGAGCGCCTCGGTCCAGTCCAGGGCCGCCCGTTCCCGCGCGTCGAACAGCGGTGAGTCGCGCCAGATGGCGATGTGGTGCAGGCGCAGCTCCCGCTCGCCGGCGATCCTGGCTTCCTTCACATGCATGTCGGTGCAGAAAGCACAGCCGTTCATCTGCGAGGCGCGGATGTTCACCAGGTGGCGGACCGGCTCCTCAATGGCGCTGCCCTTCAGGGCGAGGCTGAAGGCCAGGAACTTCTGCACAAGGTCGGCGGACAGGGCGTTGTAGTCGGACCGTGCGGGCATGGGCGGGCTCTCCTCTATTGCGGATGTATGATATCCTTAAAGATATGATATATCCGCAATAGATCAAGGGGCCTTGGCCGCCCCGTCACGCGGATGCCTACGCCCTTGAATTCAGCCGTGAATCTGCCCAGATGGAGCGGGGTGGCAGCGCTGCCGCCGGGGCCGTCCCGGCGCACACCCGCCCCACCACCACCCCGGCGAGGCAGGCATGGCGACGGATCCCCCGTCCGACACGTCCGACGACACCCCGCCGCCGTCCCCCCGGGAGGAGGGCCTGCTGGGCCGCACCACCGATGCCGTGACCGGCGCGCTCACCGATGCCGCCGCCGGTGTCGGCAGCCTGATCGGCGGCGTGGCCGGTGGCGTGGCCGGCCTGGCCGAAGGGGTGGCTGGCCGCGTCGTGCGCAGCGTCGACGAGCTGGGCGAAACCACCCTGCGCCTCGGCGTCACCGGGCTGGCGCGGTCGGGCAAGACGGTGTTCACCACGGCCCTGGTGGACCATTTGCTGCGGCCCGACCGGCTGCGCGGGCTCGCCGCCGTTGCCGAAGGCCGCTATCGCGCCGCCGTGCTGCGCCCCCAGCCCGACGACGACACGCCGCGCTTCGACTTCGAGGCGCACCGCGACGCCATCTCAGCCGGAACCTGGCCCCGGCCCACAAGGCGGCTGAGCCAGCTTCGCGTGTCCATCCGCTACACGCCGAAGTCCTTCTGGGCGCGCCAGCTCGGCGACACCCGCACGCTGAACCTGGACATCGTGGACTATCCCGGCGAGTGGCTGAGCGACCTCGGCCTCCTGGCGATGGACTATGCCGCCTGGTGCCGGGCGGTGTGGCCGCTGCTGGAAGCAAACGATCCGGCGGCGGCCGAGTGGCAAGCCCTCACCCGCGCCACCGATCCCGCCGGCCCGCAGGACGAAGCGCTGGCCCGCCGCCTGGCCGGCGGGTTCCGCGCCTGGATCGTCGGTGCTGCGGCGGACGATTGGGCGGTGCGGCGCATCGCCCCCGGCCGCTTCCACGATCCCGGCGACCTGGCGGGCTCGCCGCTGCTCACCTTCGCCCCGCTGCGCCCCGATGCCGGCGAGCCGGGGCGCGAAACCCTGTGGCGGCTGATGGAGCGGCGGTTCGACAGCTACAAGCGCTACGTCCACACGCAGTTCTTCAAGGCCCAGTTCGCCCGGCTGGACCGCCAGATCGTGCTGGTCGACCTGCCCGGCCTGGTGGCCCAGGAAGGGGCGGGGCTGGGCGCCTTCACCGCTTTGCTGGACGACGTGCTGAGGTGCTTCCGCTACGGCCGCGCGCCGTGGCCATGGTCGCTGGTCTCCCGCCGCATCGATCGCGTGGCCTTCGCCGCCACCAAGGCGGACCTTGTGCCGTCCGACCAGCACGACCGCATGACCGGCTTCCTCGATGCCCTGCTGTTCGCCGGCATGAACCGCGCGCGCTTCGACCGCGCGGCGGTGCGCACGCTGGCCCTGGCGGCCCTGCGCACCACCAGCGAACAGACGGTGCGGCGCGACGGGGCGGCCCATCTGTGCCTGCGCGGCCGCCCGGAAGGTGAGGCCGAAGAGGTGCTGCACCACCCCGGCAGCTTTCCCGCCGGGCCGGACCACCTGGGCGACGCCGCCCAGTTCCGCCCGCTGGCCTTTGCGCCGCCGGCCACTCTTGGCGGCGGACGCGCCCTGCCCCATGCGCGGCTGGACCATGCGCTGGAGCAGCTCATCGGAGATGCGCTGACATGACCCAACCCTTCACCGTGAAGGCGCCGCCGCTGGAATTGCCCGAGCCTGGGGACGCATCCGTCGCGGCGGACCCGCTGGCCGTCGCCGCCCCGCCCCTCAACCCGGCCCTCACCCCTGCAGACGAACCGCCGGCCGCCCGGCTGGGCCGGCGCCTGTTGTGGATCCTCGGCGGACTGGTGGCGGCCGCGGTCCTGGTGGACCTGGCGAGCATCGGCTACGGCGCCATCGTTCAGCCCACCGCCACCGGCATCGCCTGGGGGCTGGTGTATCTGGCGGCGGTGGCCTGTGCGGCGGTGCTGATCGGCCGGCAGGTGGCGGCCATCCGCCGGCTGGAAGCGATCGGCATGATCCGGGCGGAAGCGGACGGCATCGTGGCCGGCGTGCCGACTGGTGGCTCGGCCGGCGCCGCCGCGGGCGAGCTGTTCGGCGAGCTGGACCGGCTCTACGCCCAGCGTGCCGACACCGCCTGGAGCCATGCCCGCTACGCCGAGGCCAGGGGCGATGCCATCGATGCCGGCGACCGCCTGGCGCTGTTTGAGGAAACGGTGGTGGCACCGCTGGACGCCCGCGCGGTGGAAGCCATCACCCGAACGGCCCGCCGCACCGCCGTGTTCACCGCCATCAGCCCCTTCGTGGCGCTGGATGTGGCGGTAACGCTGTGGCGGGCGGTGATCCTGCTGCGGGCGATCGCGGAAATCTACGGCGCCCGCGCCAGCGGCCTTGCCGCCATGGGCCTGTTGCGCCGCGTGCTGGGCCAGGTGGCGCTGGCCGGCGGGCTGGAGGCCACCCACGAGATGACCACCGAGTTGCTGGGCGGCGGCATCACCGCGCGCGTTTCCACCCGCATCGGCCAGGGCGTGGTCAACGGGCTGTTCATGATCCGGCTGGGCGTCGGCGCCATGGATGCCTGCCGGCCCTGCGGCTTCCGCCGGGTGGCGCGGCCGAAGGTGCTGGACCTGGCGCGCCGCTCGCTCTCGGTGCTGCGCCAGACCCCGGCCGCCTAGGGCCTTTTCGCCTTCGGCGAAACCGGTTCCGGCCCTCTCCCCCGCCCGGCCGCCCAAGCCATTGTAGAATATTGGGTGGCCGGGCGGAGGAGAGGGCCGGCGCAGCCTATCTCATCAAACCCTACGCCGCCGGCACGCCGTTCCACTTGGCGTTGGAATTGGCCTCGTGGCTGTACTTCTTGGTCGCCTCCACCAGGCTTTCCAGATCGGTGAAGTCGCTGCTGGCCGGGTTGGTCTGGTGCATCACCACGTCGCCGGCCATGGACCAGGCCTTGGCGAACACCTTGTCCATCTTCTCGTCCTCGCTGTAGAGGCGGTATTCCTCGTCCGTCGGGTCGCTCGCCTTGCTGCGCGCGAAGATGCACTGGGCCAGGTAGGCCGCCGCTTCGGATGTCTTCACCTTCATGTTCTTGATGGCGGCGATGTCCATCCAGGCGTGCAGGCATTCGTGGACGATCAGCGCCTTGCGCGGAATGCTCGTCACCTCCGCCGATTTCAGCTCGATGCGGTCCACCGCAGCGTCATAGACGCCGGTGGTGCTGAGGGTCTTCACCACCACCACCTTGATGCGGTCAGCGGTGATCGCCTTGGCCACCTCCGCAAAGCACGACGGCCGCACCACCATGCCGCCCTGGTCGAACACGATCTTCTTGATGGCCGGATCGGCCAGTGTGACGCCGACATTGATCTTGGCCGCCACGTTCATGAGTGCGGCTCCAAGCCCCGCCTCTGCCTCTGCCATGGTTTCCTCCCCTCCAAAGGCTGTTATGGGAGCGCCCTCTAGCCCCAATTCGTGGCGGAATCCCGATTTCCACGCGGCATTGCCGGGTTGGCCGGGCGGGTTTTGTCTCCGCCGGTGTCGTTCTCATGTTCCTAGGCTTCGGGTTGACGACCGATCCGCCCGTGCAGGCACGCTAGGGGAAAGGACCTGCCGGTCCTGCCGGCGGGGCGATGGCAACGGCGCGGTCGGACCCGGACGATGAAGACGCATGCACAGGCGGTGGTGATCGGCGGCGGGCTGATCGGCTGCTCTATCCTCTACCACCTGGCCAAGCTGGGCTGGCGCGACGTGGTGCTGCTGGAGCGCTCGGAGCTGACCTCCGGCTCCACCTGGCACGCCGCCGCCGGCATCCACGGCCTGCACGACAGCACCAACATCTCCCGCCTGCAGTACTACACCATGAAGCTCTACAAGGAGCTGGAGGCGGAAACCGGCCAGGGCTGCGGCATCTTCCAGCCCGGCTCGCTCTACCTGGCGCAGACGGAAGACCGCGAACACCAGCTCCGCATCCAGGCGGCCAAGGCCAAGCAGTTCGGCGTGGACTTCCACGAGCTTTCCATCGCCGAAGCCAAGGAGCTGCACCCGCTGGTGGACTTCGCCGGCATCCGCTGCGTGATGTTCGAAGCCGATGGCGGCAACGTCGATCCCTCCGGCGTCACTTACGCCTATGCCCAGGCGGCCCGTGCGCTGGGGGCGGAAATTCACCGCTTCACCCCGGTTGTCGCCACCACCCCGCGGGCGGATGACGGCTGGGATGTGGCCACGCCCGCCGGCACCATCCATGCCGATGTGGTGGTGAACGCCGCCGGGCTGTGGGGCCGCGAAGTGGCGCGGATGGCGGGCATCGAACTGCCGCTGATGACGCTGGAACACCAGTATTTCGTCACCGAGACGATCCCGGAAATCGCCGCACTGGGGCGCCGCCTGCCCTCCGTCGCCGACCGCGACAGCGAATACTATCTGCGCCAGGAGGGCCTCGGCCTGCTGGTGGGGGCCTATGAGCGCGACGGCCGCTTCTGGGCGGAGGACGGCACGCCGGCTGCCTTCGGCCACGAGCTGCTGGAAGCCGACCTGGAGCGCATCGAACCCAA
>JAGQRL010000096.1:2949-5715 GCA_020425485.1 Rhodospirillaceae bacterium | reverse complement strand
CTGTTCGGCCCGGTGCCGGAGCTGACCAACTACTATTGCTGTGCCGGCATCATCCCCGGCTTTTCCCAGTCCGGCGGGCTGGGGCTGCTGCTGGCCCAATGGATCGTCGAGGGCGAGCCGGAGCTGGACCTGTTCGGCTGGGATCTGGCGCGCTTCGGCGCCTGGGCCGGCAAAGCCTTCACCAAGGCACGCGCGCTGGACTGCTACGCCCACCGCTTCCGCATCCACTTTCCCGGCGAGGAGCGCGAGGCCGGCCGGCCGGTGCGCACGCGCCCGGTCTACGATCGCCAGAAGGCGCTGGGCGCGGTGTTCGGCCTCAACTACGGCTGGGAACAGCCCCTGTTCTATGGCGACGGCGAGGTGACCGAAGACAGCTTCGGCTTTGCCCGCCAGCCCTGGCACCAGGCGGTGGGGGCGGAATGCCGGGCGCTGCGCAGCGGTGTCGGCATCATCGATACCTCCACGTTCGCCAAATACGAGGTCACCGGGGCCGGCGGGGCCGACTGGCTGGACCGGGTGGTGGCCAACAAGGTGCCGCGCCGGAACGGGCGGGCGACGCTGACGCCGCTGCTGGGCAGGCGCGGCGGCATCGCCGGTGACTTCACCGTTACCCGGCTGGACGACGAGACCCTGCTGATGATCGGCTCCGGCATGGCGGAGCGTTACCACAAGCGCTTCTTCGATGCCGTGCCGCGGCCGCACGGCGTGGCGTTCCGTTCCGTCACCGAGGCCCGCGCCGGCTTCAACGTGGCGGGGCCGCAGGCGCGCACCCTGCTGGCGCGGCTCACCGACGCCGACCTGTCGTCGGCCGCCTTCCCCTTCCTCACCGGCCGGCGGCTCACCGTGGCGGGGCTGGCGGCCGTCGCCATCCGCGTGTCCTTCACCGGCGATCTGGGCTGGGAGATCTATGTGGCGGAGGCCGACCAGCCGGCCCTGTTCGAGGCCCTGATGGCGGCGGGCGCGGATCTGGGCGTGCGGCCGGTGGGCAGCCGGGCGCTCGCCTCGCTGCGCATCGAAAAGGGCTATGGAAGCTGGGGGCGGGAATACTCGCCGGAATACTGGCCCCAGGAAGTGGGGCTCGACCGGCTGGTGAAGCTGGACAAGCCGGAGTTCCTGGGCCGCGAGGCCTATCTGGCGGTGAAGGACCGGCCGCCGCGCGAGCGCCTGGTGATCCTGGAGGTGGACGCGTCCACCGCCGATGCTTCGGGCAGCGAGCCCATCTTCCTGGCCGACGGCACCGCGGTGGGCCGCGTCAGCTCCGGGGCCTACAGCCACACCTTCGGCTGCTCCCTGGCGCTGGGCTTCGTGCGGGCGGACCTGGCGGTGCCCGGCCAAGCGCTGGACGTGGCCATTCTCGGCCGGCCCCATGCCGCCCGCATCCTGGCCCACGCGCCGTTCGATCCCAGTGGTGAGAGACTCAGGGCTTGAGGAGGTCTTCCCCATGACGCGCATGCAGAGCCTGCCCGACCCCGCGCCCACCTTCCAGGCGGTGGCCGACTTCGCGCTCACCACGCGGTTCGAGGACATCCCCAAGCCGGTGACCGACTTTGCGGCCCTGCTGCTGCTCGACCTGGTGGGGGTGGCGGCCGCCGCCACGCCGCTGCCGGCCGGGCGCATCGCCCGCGATCATGCGGCCCGCTTCTGGGCGCCAGGTGCCGGCGCCCCCGCCGCCCATCTGCTGTTCGACGGGCGGCCGGTGTCGCCGCCGGGGGCCGCCTTCGCGCTCGCCACCCAGATCGACAACCTGGACGCCCATGACGGCTACCAGCCGTCCAAGGGCCATGCCGGGGCCGCCCTGCTGCCCGCCCTGATCGCCCTGGCGCCCGAGGGGCTGAGCGGCCGCGCGGCGCTCACCGCCCTGGTGGTGGGCTATGAGGTGGCCTATCGCGCCGCCGTGGCGCTGCACGCCACCACGGCGGACTATCACACCTCGGGCGCCTGGAATGCGCTGGGCTGCGTGGCCATTGCCGCGCGCCTCATCGGCCTCGACCGTTCCGCCCTGCGCCATGCCTTTGGGATTGCCGAGTTCCACGGGCCGCGCAGCCAGATGATGCGGGAAATCGCCAACCCCACCATGCTGCACGACGGCACCGGCTGGGGTGCGCCGGTCGGTGTGGCCTCAGCATTGCTGGCCGCCGGCGGGTTCACCGGCGCGCCTGCCGCCCTGGTGGAGTTCGACGACGCGGCGTCGGTGTGGGGCGATCTCGGCAGCGCCTGGCTGACGCCGCAGCAATACATCAAGCCCTACCCCATCTGCCGCTGGGCCCATGCCCCCATCGACGCCGCCCTGGCGCTGCGGGCAGACCATGGGTTGACGGCAGACCGCATCGCCGCGGTGGAAATCGCCGCCTTCCGCGAGGCGACGGAGCTTTACAACGGCGTGCCGGGGGATACCGCGCGCGCGCAGTATTCGCTCGCCTGGCCGGTGGCGGCAGCCCTCGCCCGCGGCCGTGTCGGCGTGGCGGAGATCACCGATCCGGGGCTGGGCGATGCGGGCATCGCGCGGCTCGTGGGCGCCACCACCGTGCGCATCGATGCCAATTGCGACACCACCTTCCCCGCCAAGCGGCGCGGCCGCATCGCCCTCGTCCTCACCGATGGGCAGCGCCTGGATAGCGGGCTGGTGGAAGCCAGCGGCGGCCCCGACCCGCAGCCGGATGCCGCTACGGTGATCGCCAAGTATCGCCGCTATGCCGAACCGGTGCTGGGGCGCACCCGGGCGGCGGTGCTGGAAACCGCCATCCTCAACGCCGGCCTGCCGGGTGC
>JAGQRL010000096.1:0-2901 GCA_020425485.1 Rhodospirillaceae bacterium | reverse complement strand
TGGAAACGGAGCTGGTGCATGCCGGACGCTGAAGGCCACCAGGACACCCACAGGCGCCGCCGCAAGGGCCACTCGCCGCGCGACCGCGCCGCAGACGAGCAGGGGCTGCCGCAGCTTCCCTGGCAGCAGGTGCGCAACCCCTACCCGCCCATGCGCATCCTGTCGGACGACCAGGTGGAAGCGATCCACCAGACCAGCCTGCGCATCCTGGAAGAGCTGGGCATCGAGCTGATGAGCCCGGAAGCCCGCGCCGTGTGCCGCGCCGCCGGGGCCGATGTGGACGAAGCCAGCGGCACCGTGCGCCTGGACCGCGAGCTGGTGGCCGAAGCGCTGGCAACCACCCAGGCCAGCTTCACCCTGACCCCGCGCAACCCCGACCACGCGGTGGTGCTGGGTGGCGACCACGTGACCTTCGGGCTGGTGGCCGGCCCGCCCAATGTGCACGACTGCCTGCGCGGCCGCCGCCGCGGCAACATCGCCGACTACCGCGACCTCGTGCGCCTCGCCCACCACTTCAACGTCATCCAGATCATCGGCAACCAGGTGATCGCGCCGGTGGAGCTGCCGGCCAACACCCGGCACCTGGACACCTACGATGCCAACCTGACCTATTGCGACCTGGTGTTCCACGCCCAGGCCATCGGTGCCGGCCGGGTGATGGACGCCATCCACATGCTGGCGCTCGCCCGCGGGCTGAGCCTGGAGGAACTGGCCGAGAGCCCCGGCCTCACCACCATCATCTCGGTCAACAGCCCGCGGCGGTTCGATGGCCCGATGGCAGAGGGCATGATGGCGCTATCCCGCCACGGCCAATGCGTGTGCATCACCCCCTTCACGCTGATGGGCGCCATGAGCCCGGTGACCATCGCCGGGGCTTTGGCCCAGCAGAATGCCGAAGCGCTGTTCGGCATCGTGCTCACCCAGTTGGTGCGGCCCGGCGCCCCGGTGATCTATGGCGCCTACACCTCCAACGTCGACCTGCGGTCGGGCGCACCGGCCTTCGGCACGCCGGAGAACGTGAAGGCCAACATCGCCAGCGGCCAGTTGGCGCGGCACTACAACCTGCCGCTGCGCGCCTCGCCCACCAACGCGTCCAACGCACCCGACGCCCAGTCTGTCTACGAGACGCTGAATGCGCTGTGGAGCTGCGTGCTCGGCGGCACCAACCTGATCTACCACGCCGCCGGCTGGCTGGAAGGCGGCCTCACCGCCAGCTTCGAAAAGCTGGTGCTGGATGTGGAGATGATCCAGCACATGGTGGGTGTGCTGGAGCCCATCGCGGTGGACGAGGGCGCGCTGGCCTTCGAAGCCCTGGCCGGCGTGCCCACCGGCGGCCACTTCTTCGGTTCCCCCCACACGCTGGAGCGCTACGAGACGGCGTTCTACCGGCCGCTGGTGTCCGACTGGCAGAACTACCAGGCGTGGGAAGCGGCCGGGGCGAAGGACGCGACAGCACGGGCGACGGATATCTGGCAGCGGGCGTTGCGCGAATACCAGCAGCCGGCCATGCCGCCGGACCGCCGCGAGGCGCTGGATGCCTATATCGCCCAGCGCAAGGAAGAGATCGGCTCGGGCGAGCCGTAGGCCCCCTACTCCGGCCGCGCCACCACGAAAAACGCGCTTGGCCCCGGCTGCCAGGTCTTGCCGCTCAGCACGTCCAGCACCGCGTCCACCTGAAAGCCGTGGGCCGCCAGTTCCTCCGTCAGGCCGACGGGATCGAAATACTGCAGCCAGTTGCAGACCTGCCAGGTCCGCTCGGGCTCCACGATCAGGTAGCGTTCCAGCACCAGCGCCTGCTCGTCGTACAGGACCGTCTTCTGGAAGCCGAAATAGTCGCCCGGCGCCCAGAACCCGTCCATGTAGCGGTACCCGTAGGTGTCCCCCTCCGTGCGCTCGGCGAACTGCCCGGTGGACAGCGCGTCGAACACGAAGCGGCCACCGGGAGCCAGTGCGGAGCGCACCTGGCGATAAAGGGTCGCCCGCCGGTCCGGCGACAGGGCGCAGAGATCGACATAAATCAGCGTCGCGATGTCCTGGCCCGGCGGCAGCGGATCGGCCAGGTAGTCGGCACGGTGGAACGCCAGGTCGGTACCGGGCGGAACGCTCGCCGCGGCATGGGCGATGGAGCTTACCGAGAAGTCGATGCCGGTCACCGCCGCGCCGCGGCCGGCCATGCGGCTGGCGTAGAGGCCGGGGCCGCAGCCGAGATCGAGCACCCGCTTGCCGGCCAGCCCGAAGCGCCGATCCATCCAGCCGACAATGGCATCGATGCTGGAGGGCCGGCGCGACGCCACGTCGGTTTCCGGGTCCAGGTGCAGGGCCAGCATCTGCCGGGCGATGTGGGGATCGGTCCACAGGCGATCGGCGGAATAGATGGCGAAGGGCTCCGGGCGCCGGTGGAACTTCGCCAGCGTGTCGTAAGCCTGGGAGGACACCCCGGCCCCTACAGCCCCAGGCTGGGCAGGTGCAGGCCGTATTCGCGCGCGCATTCCTTGGCGATGTCGTAGCCGGCATCGGCGTGGCGCATCACCCCGGTGGCGGGATCGTTCCACAACACCCGGCCGATGCGGGCGTCGGCCTCATGGCTGCCGTCGCAGCAGATCACCATGCCGGAATGCTGGCTGAAGCCCATGCCGACGCCGCCGCCATGGTGCAGCGACACCCAGGTGGCGCCGGACGCGCAGTTGAGCAGCGCATTCAGCAGCGGCCAGTCCGACACCGCGTCCGAGCCGTCCAGCATGCCTTCGGTTTCCCGGTTGGGCGAGGCGACTGAGCCTGAGTCCAGGTGGTCGCGGCCGATCACGATGGGGGCGGACAACTCGCCCTTGCGCACCATCTCGTTGAATGCCAGGCCCAGGCGGTGGCGCTGGCCCAGCCCCACCCAGCAGATGCGCGCCGGCA
>JAGQRL010000447.1 GCA_020425485.1 Rhodospirillaceae bacterium | reverse complement strand
GCCCTCACCCCCGCCCGGCCACCCAAGCCATTGTGAACCCCTGGACGGCCGGGCGGGGGAGCGGGCCGGACCCTGGGCAGGACCTATCGGCCAGGCGGCGAATGTCCACCCGCCGGCAGCGATCGGAGCCGGCCCTATTTGTAGGGATCGGCCGCGTCGCGCAGCCCGTCGCCGAAGAACTGGAAGGCCAGCACGATCACGATCACCGGGATCACCGGCGCCATCAGCCAGGGATAGACCGCCACCACATTGACGTTCTGGGCGTCGTTGAGCAGCACGCCGAGGCTGACCACCGGTTCCTGCAGCCCCAGGCCGAGATAGCTGAGCGCGGTTTCCCCCAGGATCATCCCGGGGATCGACAAGGTGGCCGAGGCGATCAGGTGGCTGGCGAAGCTGGGCAGCAGGTGGCGGCGCACCACCCGGCCCGGCGAGGCGCCCATCAGGTGGGCGGCGGTGGCGAAATCCTCCTCCCGCAGCGACAGCAGCTTGGAGCGCACCGCGCGGGCCAGCCCCGTCCAGTCCACCAGGCCGAGGATGATGGTGATGCCGAAATAGATCAGCAGCGGGCTCCAGGTGGGCGGCAGGGCGGCCGACAGCGCCATCCACAGGGGAAGCTGGGGGAAGCTCTGGAACACCTCGATGATGCGGTTGATCACATTGTCCACCCAGCCGCCGTAGTAGCCGGCCAGCCCGCCCATCAGCAGGCCGAGCGCGAAGCTGACGGTGACCCCCACCAGGCCGATGGTGAGCGACACCCGGCCGGCATAGATCATGCGGCTCAGCACGTCGCGGCCGAGCTGGTCGGTGCCCAGCAGGAACAGGGTGCCGCCTTCCGCCGGGCAGAACAGGTGGAAGTCCATGGGGATCACGCTCCAGAACATGTAGGGGTCGCCGGAGCAGAAGAAGCGCACGCGCTGCGGGTCCTCGGTGTCCTCTGTGGTGATCATCTCGCGCTGCTGCAGGTCGAACTCCGTTCGCGTGCCGTAGACGAACGGACCGATGAACTCGCCGTTGTGGAAGAAGCGGAGCTGCTGCGGCGGGGTGTAGATCTGGGCGTTGTGCGGCGTGTCCTGCTGGTAGGGGGCGATGATCTCCACGCACAGCACAGACAGGTAGAAGAACGCCAGCACCGCACCGGAGATCATCGCCAGCTTGTGGCGCCGGAGCTTCCACCACATGATCCGCCACTGCGAGGCGAGGTAGTAGGACTCCTGCTTCGCCGTCAGCGGTTCGGTGTGGTAGGGGTCCCACGGGGCGCGGTTGACGTAGTGTTCCAGGTGGTCGGTGCGGCGGCGCGGCGGGTTCATCGGGTCGCCCTCCCGCCCAGCCGGATGCGCGGATCCAGCACCGCCAGCAGGAGATCGGACACCAGCACGCCGATCACCGTCATCACCGCGAGCAGCAGCACGAAGGAGCCGGCCAGGTACATGTCCTGGGCGCCCAGCGCTTCCACCAGGATCGGCCCGGTGGTGGGCAGGCTCAGCACCACCGCCACGATGGTGGCGCCGGACAGCAGTTCCGGCAGCAGGCTGCCGATATCGGCGATGAAGGGGTTCAGGGCGGCGCGCAGCGGGTACTTGATGAGCGCCCGCCGGCGCGACAGGCCCTTGGCGATGGCCGTCACGTAGTACTGCTTCTGCAACTCGTCGAGCAGGTTGGCGCGCAGCCGGCGGATCATCGCCGCGGTGCCGGAGGTGCCGATCACGATCACCGGGATCCACAGGTGCTCAAGGATCGACAGCGCCTTGTCCAGGCTCATGGGCTGGCCGATGAACTGGTCGTCCATCAGGCCGCCGATGGACAGGCCGAAATGCACGTTGGCGAAGTAGATCAGCACCAGGGCGAGCAGGAAGTTGGGCGTGGCGAGGCCGAGGAAGCCCAGGAAGGTGAGCCCGTAATCCCCCCAGCTATACTGGTGGGTGGCCGAATAGATGCCTATGGGGAAGGCCACGGCCCAGATGAACAGCGTCGTCGCCAGGGTGACGACGATGGTCAGCATGACGCTGTCGCCGATCACCTCGGACACCGGCAGCCGGTAGATGAAGCTGTAGCCGAAATCGCCCTGGAGCACGCCGCCGATCCACATGAAGTACTGCTCGGTGATCGGCTGATCGAGGCCGTAGAGGTCGCGCAGATACTGCACGCGGGCCATGTCCGCACCTTCGCCGCGGCTGGTCTGCTCGTTGACCATGGTGGTCAGGAAGTCGCCGGGCGGAAGCTGGATGATGACGAAGCTGACGACGCTGATGACGAACAGCGTCGGGATCATCACCAGAATGCGCCGGGCGATATAGGCCAGCATCGCGTGTCTCCGCCTCCGAACCCTATTCCGCGGGGTCCAGCCAGAAGGTGTCCGGGCGGTACAGGCCGAATTGGGCCCCCGGATCCCAGCTATAGATGCCGATCTCCGGCAGGTTGTGCAGGTGCTGGTTGACGACGACGGGCTGCAGCACCCCCTGCACCGTGCCGATGGAGGTCACCTCCGCGGCGTGGATGTCCAGCATATGCGCGGTGATGGCGAGGCGCTCGTCGGGATCGGTGGTGTTGCGCCAGTCCTCGTAGAGCTGCATCAGCTCCTCGGCAAAGGGCATGTCGGCGGGCTCGCCGGCGGTCCCGCCGGTCTGCACGTACTGGCCCCATTTGGGGTATTGCAGCCAGTTCTGGTCAACCGGCGCCAGCTCGACGGGGATGGTGGTGGCGGTGAACAGGGCGTTGTCGAAGCCGTACCACACCGACATCACCGCCTCCCCGGTGAACACCCGGGTGCGGAACACGTCGCGCTGGGAGGACGCGGTGTAGAGGTCGACGCCGATGGCTTCCCAATCGCTGCCGATCAGCTCCAGCGCATCGATTTCCTGGCCGCGCTCGCCCGACGTTTCCACCACCAGCTCCATGGGCCGGCCATCGGGCAGCAGGCGGATGCCGTCGCTGCCGCGCTCGGTCAGGCCGATCTCGTCGAGCAGCGCGTTGGCGCGGTCGGGATCGTAGGTGGCGTTTGCGGTCAGCCGGTCGGCATCGAACACGGGGGAATCGGCAAGGGCCGTGTTGTTGCCCGGCGTGCCGAGCCCATAGAAGACCACGCGGTTGAGGGAGTCCCGGTCGATCGCCAGCGATAGCGCCTGGCGGAAGCGGCGGTCGCGCATCAGCTCGCGCCACACCGGATCTTCAGCATTGAAGTTGGGATAGAGGGCGATCTCCGAGCCGTAGGCGGTGGTCCACAGATAGAGGTTGAAGCCCAGCCGTTCCGATGCGGCCTGCAGGAACGGCACGTCCTCGAAGCCCAGCCCGCGCGCCTGCAAATCGCTGTCGCCCGCACCGGCGCGCGCCGGGATCAGCGCGCTGTCGACGATGCCGACATAGACATTGTCGAGATAGGGAAGCTGCAAGCCGGTTTCGTCCACCCGGTGGAAATAGGCGTTGCGCTCGAAGATGAAGCGCTGGGAGGGCGGCGGCGTGGTGTTCACCCAAGGCTGCAAGGTCGGCAGGTCGACATTGTCGGCGTCGTAGAGATCGCCGCGGCGGATGAACAGGGCCACCCAGTCGCGCTGGCCGGACGCTTCCACCAGGTCTTCCAGCGCCTCGGGATCGGCGTAGGCGGCGTGGAACTGGCTGAGATAGTGGGCCGGGGCATAGATGTAGAGCGGCCGCGCCCCGGCCAGGGCCGGCAGAAAGC
>JAGQRL010000095.1 GCA_020425485.1 Rhodospirillaceae bacterium | reverse complement strand
GCGCCGGACGGCGTGAACTGGCCATGGGTGCCCACCAGCAGGTCGGCACGGCTGCCCACGGCGGCGCGCACGGCAGCGCAGAACGCCTCGGTGCGGTCCAGGTCGGCCAGGCTCGGCTGGTGGGGATCGAAGGCGGTATAGGGGCCGGCGGGATCGAACTTCACCGCGGTGAAGCCGGCCGCCACGGCCGCCGCCGCCGCTTCGGCCGCCATGTCGGGATCGCTGTACACACTGCGCGCCGGCATGTCGGCCGGCTGCACGCTATCCCCCGGCGGGTAGAGGTAGGTGTAGCTGCGCAGCCGCGCATGCACCCGGCCGCCGAGCAGGGCGTGCACCGGCTGGTCCAGCGCCTTGCCCAGAATGTCCCACAGCGCCAGTTCCAGCCCGCTCATCACCGCCTGCAGCGTCGGGTCGGGGCGCTGGGTGTAGCCGGAGCTGTAGGCGCGGCGCCAGAAGGTCTCGATGCGCGTCGGATCGATGCCGGCGACCCAGCGGCCGAACACGTCGTGGATCAGCTTGTCGATGGCCGCCGGGGCGAAGGTGGCGGCGTAAACCTCACCCACCCCCTCGATGCCGCAGGCGGTGCGCAGCCGGACGATGTGGAAATAGCGCCCGCCCTTGTGCGGCGGCGGATTGCCGACGATGAAGGTGTCGCAGCTGTCAATGCGCATGGCCGTGCCTCCTGAGGGGTCCCGGCATGCATCGCCGATCGGCCCGCCGCGCGCAATCGCCATGCACGAATTCCCGACGGAAGCCCTTGCCACGGTGTTGACGCGATTCCAATTGAGAATCACAAGATTGGCGTTGTTGCTTAACTCACTGGTTCAAACTGAGGTGGGTCCCATGAACTGGCTTTCGAGAGTGGCGGCGCTTGCCATGGTCGGCACCCTTGCCGTTGCCTGCGGCACCACGCCGGGCGACCGTGCGCTGACCGGCGGCGGCATCGGGGCCGCGGCAGGCGTGGCCGGTGCGGCCATCGTCGGCGGCTCGCTGGGTGTCGGCGCCCTGATCGGCGGCGCTGCGGGCGTTGCCACCGGCGCGCTCACCGGCCCGGAGGACATCTATCTCGGCCAGCCGGTCTGGGAATAACGCTCCCGGCCGGTCACACTAGGCCCGACGACGCGCCCGTGATCGCGAGCGCGCCGTTGGTGGTGTCCATCAGGTCGAGGAAGGCTTGCGGCGCCCGGTCCGCCGGGCCGTTTGCCCTGTCGCCGCCCGGCACATAGGCCACCACCAGTTCCCAGCAGATTTCCGGCTCCGCCAGATGGGCGATGCCGCGCGGCTCGCGCTTCGACTCGGCGATGGCCTCGGGCAGCAGGGCGACGCCGAGGCCGCGGTTCACCAGGTTCAGCAGCGTTTCCAGGTCGTTGACCTCAAAGGCGATGCGGCGATCCACCCCGGCTTCGGCGAAGCTGCGGTCGACCAGCCGGCGCGTCCCCCAGTCCGGTTCGAAATCCACGAACACCTCGCGCTGCAAGGCCTCCAGCGGCACGTCGCGGCGGCCCGCCAAGGGGTGGCCGGGGGCGCACACCAGCACCAGCGCCTCGCACGCGATCATGGTGGCAGCCAGACCGTCCGGCGGTTCGCACAGTGGCAGGAAGGCCAAGTCCAGCCGGCCGCTGCGCACCTTTTCCAGAAGGTGCTGGGAGCTGCCCTGGCACAGGCGGATTTCCATGCCGGGATGGCGCTGGTGAAACTCCGATATCAGCGCCGGCAGGTCGAGGAAGGCCGGCAGGCTCTGCACCGTGCCGATGCTCAGCGTGCCGGCTTCCAGCCCGTTGAACTGGGCGACCGACAGGCGCGCGTCGCGCACCGCTTCCAGCACCGCCCGCGCCTTTTCCAGGAACACCCCGCCGGCCGTCGTCAGCCGCACCTGGCGCGTGTTGCGCACGAACAGCCGCGTGCCCAGCTCCTCCTCCAGCGCGCGCACCGAGGTGGACAGGGCCGACTGCACGATGTTCACCCGGCGGGCGGCACGGGTGAAGTTCAGCTCCTCCGCCACGGCGACGAAGTGCTGGAGATGGCGGATTTCCATGGGGGCGGACGCTTACGATATCTGCGTGACAGATAAATAACATCTGCGATTTCCATTGGGTAGATCAATTCCCCGCTCTATCTTTGTCCCCGAACGTCGCTAAGGGACAGTTCCGTTCCGTCGGCGCCGGCCTGCACCTCCACCCGGCCACCCAATATTTTACAATGGGTTGGGCGGCCCGGCGGGGATGCGGGCCGGAACCGAGCCAACAAGGCGCGAAAGCGCTCCAGGAGACAAACCATGCCATCCGCGCAATCCACGCCGCTGCCGACCCGCCGCCTCGGCCGCACCGATATGGCGATCACCCGCGTCGGCTTCGGCGCCTGGGCCATCGGCGGTCCCGACTGGGTGGCCGGCTGGGGCGTCCAGGACAATGCGGAGTCCATCGCCGCCATCCGCCACGCGGTGGACTGCGGCATCAACTGGATCGACACCGCGGCAGTGTACGGGCTCGGCCATTCCGAGGAGATCGTGCGCCAGGCGCTGGCCGAAATGCCGGCCGGCGAGCGGCCTTATGTGTTCACCAAGTGCGGCATGGTGTGGGACGAGGCCAACCACATGGCCCCGCCCCGCCGGGTGGGGGCGGCTGCCAGCCTGCGCCGGGAGGTGGAATCTTCGCTCACCCGTCTCGGCGTGGAGGTGATCGACCTCTACCAGATGCACTGGCCGGCCGAAGACCTGCCGGTGGAGGAGTATTGGCAGACGCTGCTCGACCTGAAGGCCGAGGGCAAGGTGCGGGCGGTGGGCCTCTCCAACCACGATGTGGTGCAGCTCGACGTCGCCGAGGCGCTGGGCCATGTGGACACGCTGCAGCCGCCGTTTTCCGCCGTCCGCCGCGATGTGGCGCTGGCCGAGCTGCCCTGGTGCCTTGCCCACGACACCGGCGTGATCGTCTACAGCCCCATGCAGTCCGGCCTGCTCACCGGCCGCTTTTCCGAAGAGCGGGCGAAGGCCCTGCCGGAAAACGACTGGCGCTCGCGCAACCCCAACTATCAGGGCGAAGCGCTGGTGCGGAACCTGAAGCTGGCCGACGCGCTGAAGCCGATTGCCGAAAGCCACGGCACCACCCCCGCGGCGGTCGCCGTGGCCTGGACGCTGGCCTTCCCGGCGGTCACCGGCGCCATCGTCGGCGCGCGGCGGCCGGGCCAGGTGGACGGCTGGCTGGATGCCGCTTCCCTGGAGCTGACCGAGGGCGATATCGCCGCCATCTCCGCTGCCATCCTCGCCACCGGTGCGGGCAGCGGCCCCGCCTCCCCCACCGCGGCCTGACGCGCCCAGGCATTCACCCTCAACCGCCAACCCCGTTCCGGCCCCGGCTCACCTGTCCGGGCGCCGGCCGTGCGGCGCTTTTCCTCAAGCCCTGCGGGGCTGGCACGCTCGCCGACAAGAAGGACCTGCTTAGATGACTGCCACTGCAAAAACGCCCACCCTGCTCGGCCTGCCGGGAAGCCTGCGGCGCGAGTCCTACGCCAAGGCGGTGCTGGCTGGCCTGCAAGCCGAACTGGCGCCCGCCATCCACCTGGAGATCGGCAGCATCGACCTGCCGCTCTACAACCAGGATCTGGACGGCCATGCGCCCCTGCCGGCGGTGGACGCCTTCCGCCAGGCCATTGCCGAGGCCGAGGCCGTGGTGATCGTCAGCCCGGAATACAACTACGGCATGCCGGGGCCGCTGAAGAACGCGCTGGACTGGGCCTCGCGCCCCTATGGCAAGGCGGCACTGATCGGCAAGCCGACCCTGGTGATTTCCTCCTCGCCCGCCTTCACCGGCGGCGTGCGCGCGCAGGAACAGATCCACGGCACCCTGCTGGCCATCGGCGCCAAGCTGCTGGGCGGCCCGCAGATCGTCATCGGCGCCGTCGCCGACAAGGTCGCCGACGGAAAGCTGGTTGACCGCGCCAGCCTGGACTTCGCCACCGCCGCCGTGCGCCGCCTGGTGGAGATCCGCTAAACCGGCCCCAGCTTGCGCAAATGGTCGCAGCCGGGGCGGACTGAACACAAGCAGATCTGGGGACGCGGGCGCCGCCGAGTCGGCCCCCGCGCTCACGCGGCCCGAAAGGCGGCGGCGCGGGAACCACCGCTCAAGCAGCCCGACGGGCGGCAGCGCAGGGAAGATCCGCTCAAGTAGCGCGAAGCGCGGTAGCGCAGGGAAGATCCGCTCAAGTAGCGCGAAGCGCGGCAGCGCAGGGAAGATCCGCTCAAGTAGCGCGAAGCGCGGTAGCGCAGGGAAGATCCGCTCAAGTAGCGCGAAGCGCAGCAGAGACTCGCTCAAGCAGCGCGAAGCGCGATAGCGCAAAGAAAAACACGCCTATGCGGCGTGAAGGGCGGTAGCGCGGAGAAGATTTGGTGGAGCCAAGCGGGATCGAACCGCTGACCTCTACAATGCCATTGTAGCGCTCTCCCAGCTGAGCTATGGCCCCACGCGCTGTTCTGCAGTCCCTGGGATGTGGACCGCAGCGATCAGGAGATGCGCGGTATAGGCCCAACGGCCCCCGCCGTTCAAGCCCAAATCGCCGCACCCGAAGGGCGAACGGCCCTGCGATGCATGCACCGCGGGACCGGCCGTTCCCCGTGCTCCGGCGCGGCTGCGCCGGCGCCGATCCGCCTCAGCGGCTGTCGTCGTCGTCGCTGTCGACGTCGATATCCACGCCGTCGTCGTCGCCCAGTTCGGCGGCATCTTCCAGCAGCACATCGTCGCCGTCGTCGTCATCCTCGAACACTTCGGCGTCCTCGGTTTCCTCGGCGTCGGTGTCCTCCGCCTCGTACTCGGCGGCATCCTCATCCGCCGCCTCGTCGGCGACGGTATCGTCCAGTTCGGCAGCGGCGGGACTGGCGGCAGCGGCGGCAGCGGCCTCACCGGCAGCGGTCTTGCGGGCGGCCCGCTGGGCGGCATCGGACACCGCAGAACTGCGCGACCGGCGCGACTTCAGAAGCTGTTCGGGATCGTAGGGCGTGGCGCATTTCGGGCAGAGGATCGGCGTACGGTGCAGGTCGTAGAACCGCGCTCCGCAGTGGTGGCAGATCCGCTTGACGCCCCATTCGGGCTTCACCACGGCGTCGTCTCCATACTCTATATGAAAGGGCCCGCGACCAAGGCGCGGCCCGCGCAAGTGCCATGTTGTCGAGGCCATGTCAAAGGCTACGTGCTGAGGCGCCTCCGTTGCGCGCCGGCCGGCATGGCCCATGGGCATACCGCTGCCCGGAGAAATGCGCTAAACCGCCCTCGCCGGCGCCCCCGGCGACGCCCTTTCAACCCGACATTGCTTCAACGGCCGCCCATGACCGTGCCCTTGTCCCATGGCCTCGTCGCCCGCCGCAGCGGGCCGCTCAGCGGCACTGCCCGCGTGCCCGGCGACAAGTCGGTGTCGCACCGCGCGGTGATGCTGGGCGGGCTCGCCATCGGCGAAACGGTGGTGCATGGCCTGCTGGAAGGCGAGGACGTGCTGGCCACCGCCGCCGCCATGGCCGCGCTCGGCGCCACGGTGACAACGCCGGACGCACCGGGGGCACCCTGGCGGATCTGCGGTGTCGGCGTCGGCGGGCTGGCGGAACCGGCCTGCGTACTCGACCTCGGCAACAGCGGCACCAGCGCGCGCCTGCTGTCCGGCCTCCTGGCCACGGCGCCCATCTTCAGCGTGCTCACCGGCGATGCGTCGCTGACCCGCCGGCCCATGCGCCGGGTGACCGAGCCACTGTCGCGCATGGGGGCGGAATTCCTCACCCGGTCGGGCGATCGGCTGCCCATGGCCATCAAGGGGGCGCCGCTGCCGGTGCCCATCGACTACGTACTGCCGGTGGCGTCGGCCCAGGTGAAGTCGGCGGTGCTGCTGGCCGGGCTCAACACGCCGGGCGAAACCACGGTGATCGAGCGCACGCCCACGCGCGACCATTCCGAACGCATGCTGCGGCAGTTCGGCGCGGAGATCCGCTGCGAGCCGGCAGACGACGGCGGCGAGGCCATCACCATCGCCGGCCACCCGGAACTGGCGGGCCGCACGGTGCGTGTGCCGGGCGACATCAGCTCCGCCGCCTTCCCGCTGGTGGCAGCGGCCATCGTGCCGGGCTCTGAGGTGGTGCTGCAGGGCGTCGGCCTCAATCCGCGGCGCACCGGCCTGATCGCCTGCCTGGAGGAGATGGGGGCGGACCTGACCGTGACGCCGGACCCGGGTGCGGAGGACGAGCCCGTGGGCACGCTGACGGTGCGCGGCGGCCCGCTTGTGGGCATCGACGTGCCGCCGGAGCGTACGCCCAGCATGATCGACGAATACCCGGTGCTGATGGTGGCGGCCGCCTGTGCTGCCGGCACCACGCGGATGGCCGGGATCGGCGAGCTGCGCGTGAAGGAAAGCGACCGCATCGCCACCATGGCAGCCGGGCTCGCCGCCTGCGGCGTGAAGCTGGAGGTCGAGCCCGACGCCATGGTGATCCACGGCACCGGCCGGCCGCCGGCCGGCGGCGCCACCGTGGCGACGGCGCTGGACCACCGGATCGCCATGAGCTTCCTGGTGCTGGGGCTGGTGGCCGATGCGCCGGTGGCGGTGGACGATGCCGCCCCCATCGCCACCAGCTTTCCCGGCTTCGTGGAACTGATGGGCGGCCTGGGGGCCGATCTGTCCGCCCCCTCCGTCCCCTCCGCCTCTGCGGCCGGCCCGGGAGGTGCGCCATGATCGTGGCAGTGGACGGCCCTGCGGCCTCCGGCAAAGGCACGCTGGGCAAGCGCCTGGCCGCAGAGCTGGGCCTGCGCTTCCTCGATACCGGGGTGCTTTACCGCGCGGTCGGCCTCAAGGTCGTGCGCGACGGCGGCGACCTCGATGACGGCGAAGCCGCCGCGGCGGTGGCCCGCAGCCTCGATCCCGACAGCCTGGACGATCCCGATCTGCGCGGCGACGAGGCCGCGGAGGCCGCCTCCCGCGTCTCCTCCGTGCCGGCGGTGCGCGCCGCCCTGCTGGATTACCAGCGCCGCTTCGCCGCCACGCCGCCGGGTGCGGTGCTGGACGGGCGGGACATCGGCACCGTGGTGTGCCCCGAGGCGGACCACAAGCTATTCGTCACCGCCGACGTGGAGGTTCGCGCAGAGCGGCGGTACAAGGAGTTGCAGGGCCGGGGTACTGACGTTATATACGCCCAAATCCTTCGGGATTTGAGAACACGGGATGAACGTGACAGTCGGCGAGCGGTCGCACCGCTCGTTCCGGCTGATGACGCGTTTATTCTGGACACCAGCACCTTGACTGCCGATGAGGCGTTCGAGCGTGCTTATGCGCATATCGTGGGTGGGGGGCCCAGGCGCCGCACCCGAACCGAAACCTTCTAGAGAGAGCTGCCCCGCCGGCACGCATTCCAAGGACCGGCGGGCACACATGGGGACCATATGGCATCTGCCACCGAGGCCGCCTCGCCCAGAAGCGAATCCTTCGCCGACCTGCTTGAAGAATCCCTTGGGGAAACCTCCACTTTCGAAGGAACCGTCGTAAAGGGCCGCGTCATCGCGGTCGACAGCGACATGGTGACCATCGACGTCGGGCTCAAGGCCGAAGGCCGGGTCGCATTGCGGGAGTTCGCCAACGGCGCCACGCCGGCCAGCCTGGACGTGGGCGACACCGTCGAGGTCTATGTCGAGCGGGTTGAGGACAAGAACGGCGAGGCCGTGCTGTCGCGCGAAAAGGCCAAGCGCGAAGAAGCCTGGACCATGTTGGAGAACGCCTTCAACGGCCAGGAGCGCGTGACCGGCACCATCTTCGGCAAGGTGAAGGGCGGGTTCACCGTCGACCTGTCGGGGGCCGTGGCGTTCCTGCCGGGCAGCCAGGTGGACATCCGCCCGGTCAGGGACATCTCGCCGCTCATGGGCACGCCGCAGCCCTTCCAGATCCTCAAGATGGACCGCTCGCGCGGCAACATCGTGGTGTCGCGCCGGGCCGTGCTGGAAGAAAGCCGGGCCGAGGCGCGCTCGGAGCTGGTGGCCAACCTGAAGGAAGGCCAGGTGCTGGACGGCGTGGTGAAGAACATCACCGATTACGGCGCCTTCGTGGACCTGGGCGGCGTGGACGGCCTGCTGCACGTGACCGATATCGCCTGGCGGCGCATCAACCACCCGTCGGAAGCCTTGCAGATCGGCCAGAGCGTGCGCGTGCAGGTGATCCGCTTCAACGCGGAAACCCAGCGCATCAGCCTCGGCATGAAGCAGCTTGAGGCGGATCCGTGGGAAGGCGTGGCCGCCAAGTACCCGGTCAGCGCCAAGTTCACCGGCCGCGTCACCAACATCACCGACTACGGCGCCTTCGTGGAGCTGGAACCGGGCATCGAAGGCCTGGTCCACGTGTCGGAGATGAGCTGGACCAAGAAGA
>JAGQRL010000094.1 GCA_020425485.1 Rhodospirillaceae bacterium | reverse complement strand
TCACGCCCACGGAGGCCGACCAGCTTCGCCGCGCCATGGCCACCTTCAAGAAGACCGGCGATATCCACAAGTTCGGCGAAAAGCTGATTGGCGGCATGGTGGCGCGCGGCTACGACCCGGACTTCGCCGCCCGCTGCTTCAAGCAGATCGAAGGCTTCGGCACCTACGGCTTCCCGGAAAGCCATGCCGCCAGCTTCGCGTTGCTGGTCTACATCTCCGCCTGGGTGAAGTGCCACCACCCGGCCGTGTTCGCCGCCGCGCTGCTGAACAGCCAGCCCATGGGCTTCTACGCGCCGGCCCAGATCGTGCGCGATGCCCGCGACCACGGCGTGACGGTGCATCCGCCGGATATCAACTGCTCGGACTGGGACTGCACGTTGGAAGATCCTTCGGAAAGGCTGCCCCGGCCCGTACCCCCACCCGGCCGCCCAATCCAGGATACTGCCGTGGATGGCCGGGTGGCGGGGTTGGGCCGGGAAGCCCCCGGCCCAACTGCTGGTGCCGACTTCATTGAAAAGCAGGCCCTCAACCTGCGCCTCGGCCTGCGGCTGGTGGGCGGGCTGGGGGAGGCGGCCGGCCGGGCGGTGGTGGAGGCGCGCACCGCCGGCGGGCGCTTTGCCGACGTGGCGGAGCTGTGGCGCCGCTCCGGCCTGCCGGCCACCACCGTGTCGGCCCTGGCGCGGGCCGATGCCTTCCGCTCCGTCGGGCTTGATCGGCGCCAGGCGCTGTGGGAGGTGGCGGCCCTGGGCGAACGGCCGCTGCCGCTGTTCGAAGGCGTGGGGGAAGCGGGGCCGGAACCGCCGGTTGCTCTGCCGGAAATGTCCTTGGGCGAGCACATCGTGGAGGACTACGCCCACCTGACCCTGTCGCTGAAGGCCCACCCGGTGGCGCTGCTGCGCGCCGGGCTTACCGCATCGGGCTACCGCCCGGCCCGCGACCTGCGGAGCCTGCGCCACGGCCGGCGGGCGCGGGTGGCCGGGCTGGTGCTGGTGCGCCAGCGGCCGGGCAGCGCCAAGGGTGTCATCTTCATCACGCTGGAGGATGAAAGCGGCGTGGCCAACCTGGTGGTGCTGCCGCCGATGTTCGAACGCTACCGCTCCACCGTGCTCACCGCCCGCCTGCTGGGGGCATCGGGGACAGTGGAACGGGTGGACGAGGTGATCCACCTGAAGGTGGACCGGCTGGACGACCTGTCCGACCGGCTGGGCGAGCTGACGGCGCGGCCCAGCGACCGGGATTTTGCGCGCTCCATGGCCCGCGCCGACGAGGTGCGCCGGCCAACGCCCGACAAGCGCGAACTACAGAAGAGCCGGAATTTCAGGTAGGGCCGGCGCGCCGCCAACTAACCCATCATCTCCGCGAAGGCGCGAATCTCACTGATATCATTGAGATGCGCGCCTGCGTGCGCATGACAATTCGGGTGGCGGCCGTGGGAAACGTCGTTGCTGGCGACCGGCTACGCCCGCACCGCCTGGCTGTCCCAGCCCAGCGCCGTCAGCACAGTCGCCACGATGTGCCGTGCCGTCAGCCCCGCCTGCTCGTACTGAATTTCCGGCTTGTCCTGGTCGATGAAGGTGTCGGGCAGCACCATCGGGCGGATCTTCAGCCCGTTGTCCAGCAGCCCGGCATGGGCCAGGTCGTGCAGCACGAAGGAACCGAAGCCGCCCACCGAGCCTTCCTCGATGGTGATCATCACCTCGTGCTCGCGGGCCAGCCGGCGCACCAGCTCGCTGTCCAGCGGCTTGGCGAAGCGGGCATCGGCCACGGTGGTGGAAAGCCCGCGGGCGGCCAGCTCGTCGGCGGCATCCAGCGCTGCGGCCAGGCGCGTGCCGTAGCTGAGCAGGGCAACCTTGGTGCCTTCGCGCAGCACCCGGCCCTTGCCGACTTGCAGCGGCACGCCGACTTCCGGCAGGTCGATGCCCACACCTTCGCCGCGCGGATAGCGGAAGGCCGACGGCCGGTCGTCGATCGCCGCGGCGGTGGCCACCATGTGCACCAGTTCCGCCTCGTCGGCCGCGGCCATCAGCACGATGCCCGGCAGCATGCCGAGGAAGCCGGTGTCGAACGATCCGGCATGGGTGCAGCCGTCCGCCCCCACCAGCCCGGCGCGATCGATGGCGAAGCGCACCGGCAGGCTCTGGATGGCCACGTCGTGCACCACCTGGTCGTAGGCGCGCTGCAGGAAGGTGGAATAGATGGCGGTGAAGGGCTTGAAGCCTTCGCAGGCGAGCCCGGCGGCGAAGGTCACCGCGTGCTGCTCGGCGATGCCGACATCGAAGCAGCGGTCGGGCAGGGCATCCTGGAACAGGTTCAGCCCGGTGCCGGCTGGCATGGCGGCGGTCACCGCGACGATCTTCTCGTCCTTCTGCGCCTCGGCCACCAGGGCCTGGGCGAACACCTTGGTGTAGGCCGGCGCGTTGGGCTTGGGCTTGGCCTGGGCGCCGGTGATCACGTCGAACTTATTGACGCCGTGGTACTTGTCGGCGGCCTGCTCGGCCGGCGGGTAGCCCTTGCCCTTCTGGGTGATGGCGTGCACCAGGATCGGCCCGTGCTCGGCATCGCGCACGTTGGAGAGCACCGGCAGCAGGTGGTCCAGGTTATGGCCATCCACCGGGCCGACATAGAAGAAGCCCAGCTCCTCAAACAGCGTGCCGCCGGTGACCATGCCGCGGGCGTATTCCTCCGCCCGGCGGGCGGCGTTCTTCAGCGGCCGCGGGAACTTCTCCGACAGGTCCTTCATGACGTGGCGCAGCGACTGGTAGGTGCGCGAGGAGATCAGCCGCGAGAGATAGGCACTCATCGCCCCCACCGGCGGGGCGATCGACATGT
>JAGQRL010000446.1 GCA_020425485.1 Rhodospirillaceae bacterium | reverse complement strand
GCCGGCGGCGGCGTCATCGGCCTGCTGTGGCCGGGCCTGATCGTCCTCGCGGGCGTCTTCGCCTTCCTGGGCGCGAAGCAGACGGCCTGAGGAGAGGGGGCGCCCGCCTAACGGATGGCCACGCATCACGGTCCGTCCGACGGCAGATAGCGCCTTCCGATCAGAGTGCTGAAATGGGTCCGGCCGGGCGCGCAAGCGTCCGGCCGGATCGCTTTGGGGCTGACTGATTCGCCCAAACCAATACTGGCTTGGGCACCGCCGGTCCCGGCTCCTCCCCTACTCCGCCCCGTGAAACACCGGCTTCAGGGTGGGATAGAGCGTCCGGTAGCGCTGCAGCCGGGGCGCCAGCCGGTCGGCCCAGGCGGCATCGGGATGGATGGTGCGGGCGACGGCCGGCCGCGTCGCCACCGTTTCCGGCGCCTCGCCGGTGGCGGCCATGCGGGCCAGCCGGGCCGCCCCGTAGGCCGGCCCCACCTCGCCGCCGTCGTGGTAGTCGAGCGTCAGGTCGAGCACGCTCGCCAGCATGCGCCCCCAGAAGGCGGACCGCGCGCCGCCGCCGATCACCGACACCGTTTCGATCACCGTGCCGGCATCGGTCAGCGCTTCCATGCCGTCGACGAAGGCGAAGGTCACCCCTTCCAGCACCGACAGGGCGAGGGCAGCCCGGTCGGTATCCGGTGTCAGGCCGTAGAACACGCCGGTGGCCAGCGGATCGTTGTGCGGGGTGCGGTCGCCCATCAGATAGGGCAGAAACACCGGCACATCCTTGAAGCCGCGGGCATCCGCCGCTTCCGCTTCGTCCAGCAGTGCGGTCACGCCGGCCGCCCCGGTGAGCTTGACCACCCAGTCCAGGCACAGGGCGGCACTCATGATCACCGACATCTGGTGCCACATGCCGGGCAGCGCGTGGCAGAAGGCGTGCATGCCGCTGCCCGGATTGGGGGCGAAGGTGGGCGTGGCGGTGAACAGCACGCCCGACGTGCCGATGGACAGGAAGGCCCGGCCCGTCGACACCACGCCGACGCCGACCGCGCCACAGGCGTTGTCGCCGCCGCCGCCGGCCACCGGCGTTCCGCGCGGCACGCCCCAGCGGTCGGCCACATCGTCCTTCAGCGCAGCACTGACCTGGCTGCCTTCCACCAGGCGCGGCATCTGCGCTTCGGTGAGCCCGCACGCCGCCAGCAGCTCGCCGGACCATTTGCGGTTGGCGACATCGAGCCACAGGGTGCCCGCACTGTCGGACATGTCGCTCACCGCCTCGCCCGTCATCTGCAGGCGCACATAGTCCTTGGGCAGCAGGATGCGGCGGGTCTTGGCGAAGATCTCCGGCTCATGCTCGGCCACCCACAGGAGCTTGGGTGCGGTAAAGCCGGGCATCGCCTGGTTGCCGGTGATCGGGCGCAGGCCGGGTGCGATGCGTTCCAGTTCCACGCATTGCGGGCCCGAGCGGCCGTCATTCCACAGGATGGCGGGGCGCAACGGCCGTTCGGCGTCGTCCAGCAGGGTGGTGGAATGCTGCTGGCCGCTGAGCCCGGCACCCCGCACCGCCGCCAGCGCCTTGGGCGCGCGCGCCTTGATTTCCGCCACCGCGGCTTCCGCACCGCGCCACCAGTCGTCGGGGTTCTGTTCGGCCCATTGCGGGTGGGGGCGGTCGACCGTCAGATGCGCCGTTCCCTGATCGACCACCTCGCCCGCGTCGTCGACCACCACGGCCTTCACACCGGAGGTTCCGATATCGATGCCCAGATACATGGTGCCCTCTCTCAGTGTCCGCTTGGCAATGCCGTGGCCGGCCCGCTCCCCCACCCGGCCACCCA
>JAGQRL010000093.1:4446-18170 GCA_020425485.1 Rhodospirillaceae bacterium | reverse complement strand
GGTCACGTCGGCCCAGCCCACCGTGTAATCCTCGGTGATGCCCGACCACGCCATGCCGTCCAGCTCGCCCGTCTGCACCGCCACTTCGGCATCCTCATACGGGATGGTGACGGGGACGACGCCGAACTGCGCCAGGAAGCGCCCGGCGGTGGGGAAGGTGTAGAGGCGCAGGCCCGACAGGTCCGCGACACTGCGGATCGGGTTGCGGGTGTTGAAGTTGCAGGGGTCCTGGCCGGCCGCAGACAGCCACTTCACGCCGCCCGCCTCGTCATAGGCTTCGCGCCAGATGTCGGCGAACCCGTACTCGTAGAACAGGGCCGGCACGTCCAGCGCATGCTTGGTGGCCATCGGGAAATAGCCGCCGAACACGGCGACGTCGACCGGGGCCGACATGGAATCGTCGTCGGAATGCACCGCATCGATGGTGCCGTTCTGCAGGGCGCGGAACAGCTCACCGGTGGGCACAAGCTGGTCGGCGAAGTACAGCTCGATTTCCAGCGCACCGTTGGCGGCAACGTTGATCGCATCGACCAGCGGCTGGGTGACGTGCTGGCCCAGGGTGGAGCCGGCATAGGTCTGGAAGCGCCAGCGGATCGGCTCCTGGGCGCGGACGATGGCAGGGGCTGCCAGGGTGGATGCCCCGGCGGCGACGGTGGCGACACCGGCACCTGTGAGGAATTGACGGCGGTTCGGGCTGGTCATCGTTCCTATCCTCTTCGCTGTTTGTTCCCTTCCTTCTCGCGAACGCAGCGAGGCAACGGCTCTGGGCGTTCGCAAAAAGTCGACTGCACGCGTTGGGCGGACCGGTTCGGCCGCTGGAGTGGGAGGCGGCTGCCGCAGAAAAACCGGGGGCGGACGGCCGACATGTTAACGCGCGCTTGGATCGAAGGTGGGGTGGAGTGAGGTGGGGCAACGGCCATCATCACGTTCCGACCAGCATCCCGTTGTCAACAAAAAGCGTCTCGCCGTTGACGAAGCTGGCCTCGCGGCTGGCAAGGAACAGGGCGGCGTAACCCACCTCCTCCGGCTCGCAAATGCGGCCCTGGAGAGTGGCGATGTCTTCCTCCGACACCTTCACGTTAAGCGCCCGCAGCTCCTTCAGTTCGCGCAAGCCATGATCGGTGCGGATGAAGCCGGGGCACACCGCGTTGCAGCGAATACCCTGGTCGCGATACTCGATCGCGATGGCACGGGTGAACATGTGGCAGGCCCCTTTACTGGTGCAGTAAAGCACTTCGTTCGGGGTGCCCGCGACGGCGGAAATGGACGATGTGTTGACGATGGAGCCGGTGCCGAGCTTCAACATGGCGGGCAGGACGGCGCGCGTCATCAAATACATGGACTTGACGTTGACGCCCATCAGCCAGTCCCATTCCTCTTCCGTCGTTTCCAGGAACGGTTTGACGACCAGGGTGCCGGCATGGTTGAACAGCGTGTCGACGCGGCCGTCGAAGCGGTCGAGCGCCGTTTTGACGGCGGCGTTCACCTGATCGGCCTGGGAGACGTCGGCTTGCAGGAAGAAGGCTTGGCCGCCGGCTGCGGTGATGGCATCAGCCCGTGCCTGGCCGGCTTCGGCCTGGCGATCGATGATGGCGACATGCGCACCTTCGCGGGCATAGATGTCCGACGCGGCGCCGCCTGCGCCGGCAGCGCCGCCGCTGATGATGGCGTTCCAACCGTCGAGCCTGCCGGCCATGGGTTCCCTCCGATTTGACACCGAAACGATGCGGCACGCAGGCGTGCCGAGGGGTGTCAGGGTTCCCCATCGAAGGAACAGTGGCTATGCCCCGCCGGGATAGGCGGAAATACCCCTCGAAGGCTAACTATTCTATCCCCAAAGGGGTAGATTGACCGCGGCCCGCTTCCCGCTAGGCTAGGGGGCCGGCGGGCTCGCCGACGGACTCGCCGACGGGCGGGCCGCCGCACCAGGTTGACCAAGCGACAGGGATGACCGTGCAGAACGCACGCGGCCCCCTCCACGACTGGAACCGGAACGTCGCACGGATCGTGGCGTGCGCGGACACCCCGCAACTCCCCGCCGTCCTGGTTTCCGCCATCCGCGACCTGGTGGGCTTCGAGCATTCGGTGATCTTCGGCTACCCGCCGGGCCGCCGCCCGCTGTTCCTGTTCGATGGCTTCAGCACCGCACAGAAGAAGTCGGTGATCGCGCCCTACCTGCAGAGGAACTACCTGGACGATCCCTTCTTCGCCGCCTGCGCCCGCGCCATCGATCCGGGCCTCTACCGCATGGAGGACCTGACGCCGGACGAAGCCGCCAGCGAAACCCACCCCGGCTACGTGTCGCCCTGCGTGTCCGACAGTCCCGGCTATTTGTCCGAAGAGATCGGCTTCTTCGCGCGCACCGACCGCGGCGTCTACATCGTGCTGTCGCTGATGCGCCCCGGCGATGCCCCGCCCTTCAGCGCCCAGGAATTCGCCACGCTTGAGGAAATCGAGCCGGTGGTGCAGTCCGCGCTGGCCCGCCAGTGGCAGACGCTGGGGGCCACCGGCAGCCCGCCGCAGCCGACGCTGGGGCTGTCGGACTATGTGGAGCACTCCTTCCGCACCTTCGGCCGCCAGGTGCTGACCGACCGCGAGCAGGAGGTGGCGCACCTGATCCTGCGCGGCCATTCCTCCGCCTCGCTGGCGGCCCATCTGGGCATCTCGCCGGCGACGGCGAAGATCCACCGCAAGAACATCTACGCCAAGCTGAACATCTCCTCGCAGTCGGAGCTGTTCGCCCTGTTCATCGATGGGCTGTCGACGGTGCCGTCCGGCGGAGAGCCGGAGAGCCGGCCGAACGGCACGGCGTAGCGGCCCCCTCGATTCCGGCCGGCAATTCGGCTTAGGCTTGCCCGGCTTCGGCGCGCGGGTGTGCGCCGGGGGCCACCGGGTGGCGTTCGCCCGCCCCTCTTCCCTTCTGCAAACGATTTCGGATCTGAAGCATGGCCGGCAAGCTGACATTGGACGAGTTGAGACAGGCGGTCGCCGCGGGCGAGATCGACACGGTGGTCGCCGCCCAGACGGACATGCAGGGCCGGCTCATGGGCAAGCGCTTCCATGCCGACTTCTTCGTCGACGGTGCCTGGAAGGAAACCCATTCGTGCAACTACCTGCTGGCCACCGACATGGAGATGGAGACGGTGGCCGGCTACCGCGCCACCAGCTGGGCGGCCGGCTATGGCGATTACGCCATGCGCCCGGACCTCAACACCCTGCGCCGCATCCCCTGGCTTGAGGGCACGGCCCTGGTGCTGTGCGACGTGCTGGACCACCACGGCCATGCGGAGGTGTCGCATTCGCCGCGCGCCGTGCTGAAGCGCCAGATCGCCCGGGCCGAAGCCGCCGGGTTCCGGCCGATGATGGCTTCGGAGCTGGAGTTCTTCTTGTTCCGCGAGCGCTATGAGGACATCGCCGACGGGGCGCCGCCCACCCCCATCAGCCCCTACAACGAGGACTACCACATCTTCCAGACCACCAAGGAAGAGGAGGTGATGCGCGCGCTGCGCAACGGGCTGAACGGGGCCGACGTGCCGGTGGAAAACTCCAAGGGCGAAGCCGCCGCGGGGCAGGAGGAAATCAACGTCCGCTATGCCGATGCGCTCACCATGGCCGACCGCCACTCGCTGATCAAACAGGCGGTGAAGGAGATTGCCTGGCAGAAGGGCCGCTCCGTCACCTTCATGGCCAAGTGGTCCTACGAGCATGCCGGCAGTTCCAGCCACGTCCACCAGTCGCTGGTGGGGCTGGACGGCGCACCGGTGTTCCACGATGCGGCGGCCGCCCACGGCATGTCGGAAACCATGCGCCACTACCTCGCGGGCCTGCTCGCCCATGCCAGCGAGATCACCTATTTCCTGGCGCCCTACGTCAATTCCTACAAGCGCTTCATGGCCGGCACCTTCGCCCCCACCAAGGCGGTGTGGTCGATGGACAACCGCACCGCCGGCTATCGCGTGGTGGGGGCGGACAGCAAGGCGGTGCGCGTGGAGTGCCGCGTCGGCGGGGCCGATCTGAACCCCTATCTGGCGATGGCAGCGTTGCTGGCCGCCGGCCTTTTCGGCATTGAAAACAAGCTGGCGCTGGAGCCGGAATTCACCGGAGATGCCTATGGCGGGGCCGGGCGCGAAATCCCCAAGACGCTGCGCGATGCGGTGGCGGCTTTGGACGGATCGTCGACGCTCAGGGCAGCGATGGGCGACGAGGTGATCGACCACTATGTGCATGCTGCCCGCTGGGAGCAGTTCGAAACCGACCGCCGCGTCACCGATTGGGATTTGAAGCGCGGCTTTGAGAGGGCCTGACCCGATGCCCGGTACCTTGAAGTGCATTTCGCCGATCGACGGCACGGTCTTTGCCGAGCGCCCCGTGCTGTCGCCCACCGATGCCGCCGCCGCCGTGGCCCGTGCCCGGGCCGCCCAGCGGGATTGGGTGGCACGGCCGCTGGAAGCCCGCATCCAGCTTGTGCTGGCCGGGGTGGAGCGCCTCGGCGCCATGAACGCGGAGGTGGTGACGGAGCTGGCCTGGATGATGGGCCGGCCGGTGCGCTACGGCGGCGAATTCGGCGGGGTGAAGGAACGCGCCGCCTATATGGCGGAGATCGCGCCGACGGCGCTGGCGCCCCTGGCGGTGGAGGACTCAGCTAATTTCCGCCGCTACATCCGCCACGAACCGCACGGCGTGGTGCTGGTGATCGCCCCGTGGAACTACCCGTACCTGACGGCCATCAACACGGTGGCGCCGGCGCTGATCGCCGGCAATGCGGTGGTGCTGAAGCACGCCACCCAGACCCTGCTGGTGGGCGAGCGCATGGCCCGCGCCTTCCATGAGGCGGGCGTGCCGGAGGACGTGTTCCAGAACGTGTTCCTGGACCACGACGCCACCGCCGGGCTGATCGCCGCGCGCTCCTTCGGCTTCATCAACTTCACCGGCTCGGTGGAGGCCGGAAAATCCATCGAGCGGGCGGCCGCCGGCACCTTCACCAATCTCGGCCTGGAGCTGGGCGGCAAGGATCCCGGCTATGTGATGGAAGATGCCAATCTGGATGCCGCCGCCGCCACCCTGGTGGACGGTGCGATGTACAACTCCGGCCAGTGCTGCTGCGGCATCGAGCGCATCTATGTGGCGGCGCCGCTGTTCGATGCCTTCGTGGAGAAGGCCGCCGCCATCGTGTCCGACTACAAGCTGGGCAACCCGCTGGACACCGACACCACGCTCGGCCCCATGGCCAATCGCCGCTTTGCCGATGAGGTGCGTGCCCAGACCGCCGAGGCGCTGGCCGCCGGCGCCACGGCACTGATCGACCCCAGCGGCTTCGCCGATGACGGCGGCACCTATCTCGCCCCCCAGGTGCTGGTGGACGTGACCCACGACATGCGGGTGATGCGCGAAGAAAGCTTCGGGCCCGTCGTCGGCATCATGAAGGTGGCCGACGATGCGGAAGCCGTGCGCCTGATGAACGACAGCCCCTATGGGCTGACCGCCTCGCTGTGGACGGGCGATGTGGAACGGGCCGAACGGGTGGCCAACCAGGTGGAGACGGGCACCGTCTTCATGAACCGCTGCGACTACCTGGACCCGGCCCTGTGCTGGACCGGCTGCAAGGACACCGGGCGCGGCGGCGGCCTTTCGGTCATCGGCTACCAGAACCTCACCCGGCCCAAGTCCTACCACCTGAAGAGAGCCTGACCGCCATGGCCACCACTGCCAACTGGTCCTATCCCACCGCCGTGCGCTTCGGTGCGGGCCGCATCGCCGAACTGGCGGCCGCCTGCGGGACCGCCGGCATCACACGACCGCTGCTGGTCACCGACCGCGGGCTGGCCGGGCTGCCCATCACCGCCCATGCGCTGGAGCTGCTGGACACCGCCGGGCTCGGCCGCGCCCTCTTCTCCGAGGTCGATCCCAACCCCACCGAAACCAACCTCGCCGCCGGCATCGCTGCCTTCAAGGAAGGCGGGCACGACGGCGTGGTGGCCTTTGGCGGCGGCTCCGGCCTCGATCTCGCCAAGGCGGTGGCCTTCATGGCTGGGCAGACCCGCCCGGTGTGGGACTTCGAGGATATCGGCGACTGGTGGACGCGGGCCGACGCCACGGCCATCGCCCCCATCGTGGCGGTGCCGACCACGGCGGGCACCGGCTCTGAAGTCGGCCGCGCCTCGGTGATCACCAATTCCGAGACGCATGAGAAGAAGATCATCTTCCACCCGAAGATCCTGCCGACGGTGGTGATCAGCGACCCCGAACTCACCGTGGGCATGCCGGCCGCGATTACCGCCGGCACCGGCATGGATGCCTTCGCCCACTGCCTGGAAGCCTATTGCGCGCCCACCTACCACCCCATGAGCCAGGGGATCGCGCTGGAAGGCATGCGCCTGGTGGCGGAAAACCTGCCGCGCGCCTTTGCCAATCCGTCCGATATCGAAGCGCGCGGCCACATGATGTCGGCGGCCGCCATGGGAGCCGTGGCCTTCCAGAAGGGGCTGGGGGCGATCCACTCGCTCTCCCACCCCATCGGCGCGCGCTACAACACCCACCACGGCACCACCAACGCCGTGGTGATGCTGCCGGTGCTGCACTTCAACCGGGCCGCCATCGAGGAGCCGATCGGGGCCGCGGCCGCCTATATGGGCATCGCCGGCGGGTTCGATGGGTTCTGTGCCTTCGTGCAGTACCTCAACACCTCGCTGGGCATCCCGGCCAACCTCACCGAGCTGGGGGTCACCGACCCCGATATCGATGCGCTGGCCCGCGATGCCGTTGCCGACCCCACCGCCGGCGGCAACCCGGTGCCGCTGACGCTGGAAGGCGCCCGCTCGCTCTACGAGGCGTGCTTTTAGAGCCCCGGAAGGACCTGCGCTCTAGCCGCATTCCCGATCGAGGGGCCGCTGGTGGATTGGCTGCACCGACAACCGCAGGCCAATGGCCGACAGTACGGACGTCAGCGTGGTCAGCCGTGGGTCGCCCGTTGCGCGCAGGGCCTTGTGTAGGCCTTCGCGCGTGACGCCGGCTGTCCTCGCTACAGAGGTCATCCCCCTGGCCCTGGCAACGTCTCCCAACGCTGCAGCGATAAGACGAGGATCGCCATCGTCGAATGCTGCGCGAAGATATTCTGCCATATCCTCCGGCGTTTCCAGATAGTCAGCTGCGTCCCACTTGGTTGTCTGAATCATGTCATCACAGTCCCTTGATCAGGGGGCCTTTCGACCACGATCTAGCTCTCTCCAATTTCCTTCGCCAGTCGCTTTGCCCATTGGATGTCACGGGCCTGCGTGCTCTTGTCACCACCACACAGCAGAATGACAACCGCATCGCCTCTTCGGGCGAAATACACGCGATACCCCGGTCCATGGGTGAGTCTCAGTTCGAACACACCGTCGCCCACCGATTTCGCATCGCCGAAGTTGCCGAGCGAGATGCGGCGGATCCGCACGAGGATCCGTGCCCGGGCTTCTCGGTCGTGGAGCTTTCTGAGCCACTCGGCGAATTCAGAGGTCTGCCGAACTTCGGCCATCCGTGAACTATAGTTCACGCATCGAACGTCATCAAGGGGGCGGCACGTCAGAGTTCACATGCCAGCACGTCTACCCCGGCGCGGCCATGCACAGCCAGGCGACACAACGCGGCAGTGGATTGGAGGAAGGAAGGTCAGGACAGAACCCGTTGTCCCCGTCATCGTCGACGGGAGCAGTGGCCACCGCATAGCAGCGGGCCACACCCGCCACGACGGATTGCCCGGACAAAAGATCCTGTCCCGACGCAGTCCCCACCGCCCTGAGGCGATGGGGGCCGCGCCGGAAAAGGCTGCTAGTTGGTGCCCAGATAGACGCCGCGGATGCGTTCCAGAACGCCTTCCACAACGTTGTCGTAGGGCGAGTAGACGAAGACGACGACCAGCCCGTGTTCGGGAATGCAGCGGATGATGACGTTCTCGTCGCCACGCCACCCGAAGGCGCTGGTGCGGCCGCGCGAGGCGGAGAAGCCTTCGCGAGCCACTGCCAGTTCGCCGATCTGCATGCAGGTATCCAGGCTGATATTGGTGGCCACCCAGCCGCTGGTGGCGTTGGCGGCATAGCCGGTGTTGGCCCAGAGCAAGGCCAGGGCGCCCGTTAGCGCCGCGAGAAACTTGCGGTTCATCTCATCCCCTCCTGATCGCGATGGACTGCAGCTAACCCAGATGACCCAACCGCCGCGGTCTTCTTAAGGCGCCACGGCTGGCGAGCCGACTCCAGTCTAGAAACGGTGCCCACGATTGCAACCACTTGGGCCGCCGACACCGTCAACCATCGTCAGACTGACCCTGTGGATCGGCAAAACCTGGGCAGCGACATGGCGTCACCGTGGTGAGCGGCCGTTTGCCGGTGCCGCGTGACGGCAGGCGCTGCCGCCGGGAGGGCCCGAAAACACAAAGCCCGGCTGCATGGGCGCAACCGGGCCGGGGCCAGGCAGGGCATCGGCCCCGGAGCGAACCCCGGGGTCGAAGAGGTCAAGCCGCCCCGATCAGAACAGGAAATCGCTGGCGGACAGATCGCCGTCGGCCACGCCGAGCAGGGTGATCGACTGCCCGGTGCCGAAATCGATCACCGCATCGCCGCCGGCGTAGCTGATCATCCCGGCCAGATCGTCGAACCCGTTGGCCAGGTTGAAGTCGGTCAGGTCGATCTTGTCGTTGCCGTCGCCGAAATCGGTGATGGTGTCGTTGCCGTCGCCCATCTCGAACAAGAACACGTCGTTGTTCTTGCCGCCGGTCAGCTCGTCATCGCCGGTGCCGCCGTCGATCAGATCGTTGCCGAAGCCGCCATCGATGACGTCGTTGCCGGAATCACCGGAAATCTCGTCGTTGCCGCGGTAGCCGTTGATGATGTCGCCGCCGGCGCCGCCGACCATCAGGTCCTTGCCGTTGCCGCCTTCCAGGATGTCGCCATCGCCCGAACCGCCGGACCCGTTGGATTCGGTGCCCGCCGGGCTGTCGCCATAGATCGTGTCCTTGCCGTTGCCGCCATCCAGGATGTCGGGCCCGAACAGCTCGTTGCTGCCGAGCCCGTTGTTGCCGCCGGTCAGGAAGTCCTTGCCGTTGGCACCGACGATGAGGTCGTTGTCATCCTCGCCGTTCACCGTGTCCTTGCCGTTGTCGCCGTAGAGGACATCGTCGCCGTCGCCGCCATCCACGAGGTCGTGCTGGTTGCCGCCGGAGACGGCATCGTCGCCCCCGTTGTCGACGCCGTCACCGGGGAAGACGTCCGGGCCGTTGCCGAGAAAGTCGACGTCCAGCGGGTCGAGGCCCGTGTCGTCGACGATGGTGCCGTAGAGCCCCTTTGCATTGGCATTGCCCACGGGCATCTCGTCTCCTCCTTCAAGGTCCTGGTGCCGACTGCTGCTGGCGTCGGCCCCCATAGTTAAACTCATGCGCTTCGCCGCTGCGCTCTGTTGCGGCGCGCGAGCCTGTACCTCGAATCACTTAGTGGCAAAGCAGACTAAGTAAAAGACGAATCTTATGTAGAATCGACGCAGTGCGGCAGTAGGACGCACACAATTTATATTCTGTTTAATGCGCATTAATCTACGGATCTTGAGTTTTATGTTAACAAGAATTTCATCATGGCTATACAATCTGGTTCGGAGATGCTGAGCATTCGAACGACCGGCACCACCCCTTGGCCAGGGGCTTCCGCCGACGCCGCCGACCGGGATCACCCACGCCTGCGCCGGTGCCGTCGCGGTTGTCTGCCGGCGCTGCGCGGGGGAAGATCGCCATCGTCCGGGCAATCTCCCTGGGCAGGTTCGGCGACCGGGCTCGGAAGATCCGGTGCCTGTAACAGGATGGCGGGAGGCAGCGGGCATGCTCGGGAAGCTGATCGGAACGGCGATACTGGCCCTTGCGGCCGCCACGGCGGGAAGCGCCTGCCTGGCCGGAGAATCGGCGGCGCCGCCAGCCGGGCTGGAGGGGGCCGACGCCCCCGCCTTCCAGACGGCACTTGAACACTGGCTTGAGGGCGATGACGCGCAGTCGCTGCCGGTGCTCTCGCAACTGGCCAATGACGGAAACCTCGCAGCACAGGTCCTGCTCGGCATCATCTATGACCGGACCCTGAGCCGCACGCCCTGGGTCGCAGGACTTTCGCGATCCGAACAACGAGCACTGTTCCGCTACGACGATGGGGCGTTCGGCGTGCCCTGGCTGCGCTATGCGGCGGAGCACGTCGAGGTGGCCGACGTTCTCGGCCCGCCGGTCCCCGACGAGAACGGGCGCTTCAACGCCGATGCCGCCCTGCGGGCAGCCGCCCTCGGCGAACCGCGATCCAGCGTCTACATGCTGGTGATCCTCATGAACCAAGGCGACTGGGCGGAAGCGATGCGCCTGGGCGACGTCGCCGAGATTTACGACCTGCAAGGCGTGGCCTGGGCCGCGGCAACCTACCTTGAGAGCGACGATGCATTTGCCCTGCGCGAACGGGGCCTTGCGGAATTCCAGGCCCGGACGATGCAGGGCTGGATATTCGCTTCTATGGCCAACCGGATCGACGACCCGGAGATGGACAGGATCCTGGGGCCATTCGACGAAATGCGGATCTACATAACCCGGGGCCGCCCGCCGCTGGACACGGCCGAACCGCCGCCGGCCGGCGGTGTGGAGGCTCTCGACGCCCTGCTGGCGGACGCCCCGGAAGCGGAACTGGTGAGGCGCTATTGCGGCCGGATCTGCGGCAGCGAGGCAGCGCAGTGCACCCGGCAGATCTACGGCCTCCTTTCCGGCTATGGGACGCTGCCGTACGTCGTTTCAAGCCCTCTGGAAACCCTCGTGCCGCAGGACGTCTACCTGGCGTCGCACCGCGCCGAGTTGGTTCTGGAGCAGTACGCCCTCCATACCACCTATGCCGCCAACGATCCCCAAGCCGCCTTTGACGGGCTGGAGCTGACGCAATGCCTGGCCGATGCGCTGCGATCGGCCATCATCCCGCGCTGAGCAGGGGGCGGGCCGGCGCGCGCCACATGCGGTTGTCTGAATTGGCGGCGGCACTGGGGCGATGGCGGAGATGGAACCAGACGGGTCGAACCGGACCCGGCGAGCGTCAATTCACCCTGGAGCGGGAGATGGTGGAGCTTTCCGGGAAGAGTCCGAGCCAGCCCGCCCTCGCGTGGCTGTGCCACGCGTGGCCAAAGGCGAAGCGTGGTGGGCGGTACTGGGATTGAACCAGTGACCCCTACGATGTCAACGTAGTGCTCTCCCGCTGAGCTAACCGCCCCCAAAGAGCGTTCTCCGGCAAGGCGCAACCGCGCCTGATCGGACCGTGCTCTGGCAGGGGGTGGTGGATAGCACCATCGCCGGGTGGGCGCAAGCGACCCCCGCGCCCCCGCGGGGCTGCCCTTCCCCGGCTCGGGCAGGGCAGCCGGATCGCCCGCGCACCACTATGGCGAAACGACGCGAATCGGAGATCCATCAACGATGTTCGGCGGGCGTCGCCGAGCCGTCATCCGCGACAAATTCGGCCCTTTTTCCTGCCTGTTGGCGGTGACACCGCGCGGCAATCCCCCTATCTTCGCCCCATGATGTACCAGAGCCCGACCGGCGATGATGACGCCGTGATCGAGGCGACCGAGGCCGCGGACCCCCGCGTTCCGGTCGTGGTGGCATCGCCCCACAGCGGCCGCAACTATTCGGCCCTGTTCCTGGAAGCTTCTCGACTAGATCCTGTGGCACTGCGGCGATCGGAGGACAGCTTCGTCGACGAGATCTTCGCCGACGCGCCGGGGCGCGGTGCGGCGATGATCAAGGCCCTGTTTCCGCGGGCCTTCCTCGACACCAACCGGGAAGCCTTCGAGCTTGACCCCGAGATGTTCGACGACCGCCTGCCGGGCTACGTCAACACGCGCTCGCCACGGGTCATCGCCGGGCTCGGCACCATCGCCCGCGTGGTTTCCCAGGGCCACGAGATCTACAAGCGCAAGCTCCACTTCGCCGAGGCGCTGGAGCGCATCAACAGCCTCTACCACCCCTACCACACCTCGCTGCTGTCGCTGATCCGGCGCACGCGCCAGGAATTCGGCTACTGCATCCTGCTGGACGGGCATTCCATGCCGTCCTACGTGCCGGGCCATGGCGACCTGCCCGGCCATCCCACGCTGCAGGATATCGTGCTGGGCGACGCCCACGGCACCGCCTGCGCCCAGGAGGTCATGGCGGTGGTCGAGCGGTTCCTGTCGCGCCGCGGCTACCGCGTCACCCGCAACACGCCCTATGCCGGCGGCTATACCACGCGCCATTACGGCCGGCCCGATGCCGCCGTGCACGCCATCCAGATCGAGATCAACCGCGGCCTCTACATGGATGAGCAGACACTGACCCGGAAGCCCTTCCTCGATGACCTGCGCAACGACATGGGCGACCTGATCAACACCCTGGCTTCGCTGGACGGTAAGTACCTGCGCGGCACGGCGGTGTCTTAGAGCGATCGGCTTCGGACGGGCCGGCAACGGCCGACGCCTCTCCTGCGGGCGCGCCCAGGCGCGCCAGTGTCTGCGGATAGCGCGCGGCAAAGGCCCTGCCGATGGCAACGCTTTCCTCGTAGGCGGCAACGGTGGTGGTGCTTTTCGTGGCCATGGCTCGTTCAGCTACCGCATCAGCCACTTGGCGTGGTGGGCGATGTGGTCGGCCATGAAGCTGGCGATGAAATAGTAGCTGTGGTCGTAGCCCTCGCGCCGGTTCAGGCGCAGCGGGATCGCTGCCTTGTGGCAGGCCGCCTCGAACAGCTCAGGCCGCAGCTCGCGGTCCAGGAACTCGTCGCCCGTGCCCTGGTCCACCAGGATCGGCAGGCGCCAGCCGCTGCCGGCGGCGAGCGCGCAGGCGTCGTGCGCCGCCCAGCGGGCTTCGTCGGCGCCGAGATAGCCGGCAAACGCCTTCTGGCCCCAGGGCACCTGGGTGGGGGCGACGATGGGCGAAAAGGCGCTCAGCGAGCGGTAGCGGCCGCGGCGCTTGAAGGCCAGCGTCAGGGCGCCGTGGCCGCCCATGGAATGGCCGAAGATGCCCTGGCGGTCGGTATCCACCGGGAAATTGGCCGCCACCAGCTCCGCCAGCTCGTCGGCCACATAGGTTTCCATGCGGTAGTGGGCAGACCACGGCGGCTCCGTGGCGTCGACATAGAAGCCGGCGCCGGAGCCGAAATCGTAGGCCTCATGCTCGCCCGGCAGGTCGAGCCCGCGGGGGCTGGTATCCGGGCACACCACGATCAGCCCGGCCTTGGCCGCCGGCCCCTGGAACTGGCCTTTCTCCGTCACATTGGCCCAGGTGCAGGTGAGGCCGGACAGGTAGGTGACCACCGGCAGGCGCACGCCGTCCGCCGCCTGGGGCGGCAGGAACACGGAAAACTCCATATCCGTGCCGGTGGCGCGGGAGCGGTGGCGCCACACGGTCTGCCGGCCCCCGAAGCATGCGGCGGATTTGATCTGCTCAAGCGACATGGTCTCGGCCCCTGCCGATGGGTGGAACGGAAATGGTCGCCCGCGGCCGTGTTGGTCGGGCTGCTCCAGCCGTTGACCGGGGAAGCGCCCCGGGCCAACGGCCGGAACCGACTAGGCCAAAGGCGAAACCGCCTCAGTACACGATGACGCTGCGGATCGATTCGCCCGCATGCATCAGGTGGAAGGCTTCGTTGATCTGGTCCAGCGGCATGGTGTGGGTGATCAGATCGTCGATGTTGATCTTCCCGTCCATGTACCAGTCGACGATC
>JAGQRL010000093.1:0-4429 GCA_020425485.1 Rhodospirillaceae bacterium | reverse complement strand
CGCCGCCGAAGGCCGTGCCGCGCCACACCCGCCCGGTGACGAGCTGGAAGGGCCGGGTGGAGATTTCCTCGCCCGCCCCGGCAACACCGATGATCACGCTCTCGCCCCAGCCCTTGTGGGCGCATTCCAGGGCCATGCGCATCAGCTTGGTGTTGCCCACGCATTCGAAGGTGTAGTCCGCCCCGCCCTTGGTGAGATCCACCAGATAGGGCACCAGATCGCCTTCCACCTCGGCCGGGTTGACGAAATGGGTCATGCCGAACTTCTCGGCCAGCGCCTTCTTGCGCGGGTTCAGGTCGACGCCGACGATCATGTCGGCCCCCACCAGCTTGGCCCCCTGGATGACGTTGAGGCCGATGCCGCCAAGCCCGAACACCACCACCTTGGAGCCCGGCTCCACCTTGGCGGTGAACACCACGGCACCGATGCCGGTGGTGACCCCGCAGCCGATGTAGCAGATCTTGTCGAAGGGCGCGTCCGGCCGCACCTTGGCCAGCGAGATCTCCGGCAACACGGTGTAGTTGGCGAAGGTCGAACAGCCCATGTAGTGGTAAAGCGGCTTACCGTTCAGCGAAAAGCGGCTGCTGCCATCCGGCATCAGGCCCTGGCCCTGGGTGGCGCGCACCTTCTGGCAGAGGTTGGTCTTGGGGTGCAGGCAGTATTCGCACTCCCGGCATTCCGGGGTGTAGAGCGGGATCACGTGGTCGCCCGGAGCCACGGAGGTGACGCCGGCCCCCACCTCCACCACCACGCCGGCACCTTCATGGCCGAGGATGGTGGGGAACAGCCCTTCGGGGTCGTCGCCCGACAGTGTGAAGGCATCGGTGTGGCACACGCCGGTGGCCTTGACCTCCACCAGCACCTCGCCCGCCTTGGGGCCGTCGAGCTGCACCGTCTCGATGGTCAGGGGTTCGCCGGCGGCATAGGCCACCGCTGCGCGCACATCCATTTGGTCTCCTCCCCGTCGGGCGTGTTGGCGTCGTGACGATGCCGGCCATTCGCCGGGCCGGCCGGGAAAAACCTAGTATGGGCAGAGCGATGGGACAATCGCCGAGGTCGGGCGAACCTCAGTAGGGAAGCCGGCAATGACCGGCGAGAGCTATTCGGCGGAGGTGGCGTGCGGCGTCGCCCCGGTGCGTGCCATCGCCCCTGGCCCGCGCAGCAGGCTGCCGATGCGCGAGGGCGCGCGGCCCGCTTCCGGCCGGCTGCCGGGGCGCGAGCGGGCGATTGCCAGGCTCAGCAGGATGACCGGCAGGATGCCCACCAGCACGATGGTGAGGGCGGAGGTGGAGGCTTCCGCCAGCCGCTCGTCGGACGCCAGGCGGTAGGTGCGGATCGCCAGGGTGTCGAAATTGAAGGGCCGCAGGATCATGGTCGCCGGCAGTTCCTTCATCACGTCCACGAACACCAGCAAACCGGCCGTCAGCAAGCTGCCGCGCATGATCGGTGCGTGTACGCGTACCAGCGTTTCACGCGGCCCGGCGCCAAGCGTACGGGCCGCGTGGTCCATGGTGGTGCTGATCTTGGTGAGGCTCGCTTCCACCGTGTTCACGCTGACGGCCAGGAAGCGCACCAGATAGGCGTACACCAGGGCGGCGATGGTGCCGGTGAGCACCAGGCCGGTAGAAATGCCAAAGGTGTCGCGGGCAAACCGGTCCACCGCGTTGTCCAGCCCGGCAAAGGGGATCAGCACGCCCACGGCGATCACCGAGCCGGGAACGGCATAGCCCAGGGCGGCGATGCGCCCGGCAATGCGCGTCAGCGGCCCCGCATTCTGGCGCACGGCATAGGCCAGCACCACGGCGGCCGCCACCGCCACCAGTGCGGTGATCGCCGCCAGGGTGAAGCTGTTGGTGGCGTAGGCGAAGAAGCGCGGACCCCAATGGGGATCGCCCTGGGTGATGGCGTGCTGCAGCAGCACCGCGCCCGGCAGCGCGAAGCCCAGGGCCACCGGCAGCACGCACACGGCCACGGCGATGGCGGCCCCCATCGGCCCCAGGGGGCGCCGGCGGATCGGCTGATAGCGCCGCGTGGTGTGGTGGAAGCGCTGGCGGCCGCGGGCAAAGCGCTCGGCCGCCACCAGCACGGTGACGAACACCAGCATGGAGGCGGCGAGCTGGGCGGCCACCACCGGTTCGCCCATGCCGAACCAGGCGCGGTAGATGCCCGTGGTGAAGGTGGGCACGCCGAAATGGTAGACCGTGCCGTAGTCGGAGATGGTTTCCATCAGCACCAGGGCGGTGCCGGCGGCGATGGCCGGGCGCGCCAGCGGCAGGGCCACGTCGCGGAAGCTGCGCCAGGGGCCGCGGCCGAGCGTGCGGCTGACCTCCAGCGCGCAGATCGACTGCTCCATGAAGGCGGCGCGCGCCAGCATGTAGACATAGGGGTAGAGAGTGAGCGCAAACACCACCACCGCCCCTTCCAGCGAGCGGATGCGCGGGAACCAGTAGTCGCCATGGCCCCAGCCGAACAGGTCGCGCAGCAGCGTCTGCACCGGCCCGGCATATTCGAACAGCTCGGTGTACACATAGGCCAGCACATAGGCCGGTACGGCCAGCGGCAGCAGCAGCGCCCATTCGAAAATGCGCACGCCGGGGAAGCGGTACATGGTGACCAGCCAAGCGGCCCCCACCCCGCAGGCCGCCGCCAGCGTGCCCACGCCCACCATCAGCAGCAGCGTGTTGGTGATGTAGTCGGGCAGCACCGTGGTGGCGATGTGCTCCCACACGCCTTCGGTATCGACGAAGATGCGGCTCGCCACCACCAGTACGGGCAGCGACACCAGGGCGGCCAGCACCAGTGCCGCGGTCGACCACGCCGTCGGCTGGCGCGCCCGGCGGAAGGTGCGCCCGATCCTGCCGGGTGTGGTGTCGTCGGCGAACACCGTGCCTGCCATTCTCTCCGCACCTTGTCCGTCGCCCTGTTCCCCTAGGGGATGCGGCGACCCAAGCTTTTGGTTCTACTGAGAATGCAAGTCGGTTGCAAAGATATACGGCCATCTTGCGGCAGCCGTGCCGGACCGGGGCCACAACCCTTGCGCGGGCCGGGCACAGAACGGGCGCGAGACGCTGGCAAGCCGCACGCAAAACAACGCATCCGGCAGGGGCGACCCCACCGGATGCGCTGGATCTCTCACAAGTCGGGCCGAGGCGGAGCGACGGCTGGCCGCTCCGCCGGAGCCGTGGTCAGCGCTGGCGGCCGTCCGCCGCCCGCACCAGGCCGTAGGCGACGCCGATGGCCAGGCCGATCTTCAGCACCGCGCCCAGGATGAAGGGCATGAAGCCGCTGGCGATGGCAGCATCCCAGCCGATCAGGGTGGCCAGCCAGGTCACGCCGAAGCCGAAGATCACCAGGGTGGAGGCGATGGTGCCGAGCACGACGCCGACCAGACCCAGATACTGCACGGCCAGCCCGGCGATCACCGCCGCGGCCAGGAAGCCCAGCAGGTAGCCGCCGGTGGGGCCCGCCAGGTAGGCCAGGCCGGCACCGCTGGCGAACACCGGCAGGCCGAAGGCGCCTTCGGCCAGGTAGGCCAGCATCGCCGCACCGCCCAGCCGCCAGCCGGCGGTCAGGCCGATGATGGTGGCCGCGAAGGTCTGCATGGTCATCGGCACCGGGTACATGGGGATCTGCACCTTGGCCGAGGCGATCATCAGCAGATTGCCGAGGACGATGACGGCCAGCGCGCGCCACAGGGCGGTGTCGCGACCGGAAACGGGCCACAGCATCTCAACGATCGTGGGGCGGCTTTGGGCGTATGCGCTCATGGGTAACCCTTTCCAATTCGGTCGTCGGGGCGGTGCAGATCCGGGCCGAAGGCAAGCCGGCCGATGAAGAACTCAGTGGGGCTGCTTGGGTCTACCGCTGCGATCGGCGACGCCACCGCGCCGCGACCGACCGGCCGACTTCGCAACCGCAGGATTTAACGACCGCCGGCACACCAGCGTCAAGGCGGCCGCGCGCAGAACCGCGCAACGACCGCCGATCTTCGCGCCGGCCGGGTGACCGGCCTAGCGGCCGATCAGCCCTTCGACATCTCCGCCTGCAGCCCCTCATCGATCTTGTCGAGGAACTGGCGGGTCGTCATCCACTCGGTGTCCGGCCCGATCAGGGTGGCCAAGTCCTTGGTCATGAAGCCCTTTTCCACCGTGGTCACGCACACCCGCTCCAGCGCGTCGGCAAAGCCGCCGACATCCGGCGTGCCGTCGAACTTGGCGCGGTACTGCAGCCCGCGCGTCCACGCGAAGATCGAGGCGATCGGGTTGGTGGAGGTTTCCTTGCCCTGCTGGTGCATGCGGAAGTGGCGGGTCACGGTGCCGTGGGCCGCTTCGGCCTCCACCGTGTCGCCTTCCGGCGTCATCAGCACCGAGGACATCAGGCCGAGCGAGCCGAAGCCCTGGGCCACCGTGTCGGACTGCACATCGCCGTC
>JAGQRL010000445.1 GCA_020425485.1 Rhodospirillaceae bacterium | reverse complement strand
GCCTTCGAAGCCTATTGGGCCGGGCTGAAGGCGCGCGCGGCCTACCAGCGCGCCACCGCGTTGGACGATGCTGATATGCCGCCCGACGCGGGTTGACCAGGGCGTTTGCCGGGGTGGCAGGCGGGGGCCGGCGCAGTCTACTGTCGGCCCCCGCCGACGGCCCCTGCCGACGGCGCCCTCGGGCGCCCGATCTTTTTTGCACCGCACAGCTTGCGGCCTTGACTCCCCCGGCAGCATCCGCAGGATTATGGTAAGTCCACCACCAGTCAGGGAAATGCGGTGCACCTTTTCCGCTTTAGCAGCGTGGGCGTGGACGCCGTGCGCAGCATCGCCTGCGAGACGGACGTGGCCCGCGGCGAGACCCCGGCCGGTACGCGGGTCTATGTCGTCGGCGACATCCACGGCCAGGCCGCGCTGCTGCGCCACATGCACGAGGTGATCGTTGCGGACGCCCGCGACCATCCCATCGACCGCCGCGTCGTGGTGTATCTGGGGGACTATATCGACCGCGGCGCCCACACCCGCCAGGTGCTGGAGATGCTGGTCTCCAACCCGCTGAAGGGGTTTGAGATCGTGCCGCTGCGCGGCAACCACGAAGCCATGCTGCTGGCCGGGCTGAACGACGACAGCGCCTTTTCCGGCTGGTTCATGAACGGCGGCCGCGCCACCGCCATCAGCTACGGTGTCTGCGATCAGCGCCAGGATGCGTGCTGGTTCGATGCCGAAGTGATGTGGACCATGCGCCAGGCGCTGCCCGAGCGTCACCTGAACTTCATCGATCACACCGCCATCGCCCACCGCGAAGGCGGCTACGTGTTCGTGCATGCCGGCTTGCGCCCCGGCGTGGCGCTGACGGACCAGGAGCCGGAAGACCTGGTGTGGATCCGCGAACCCTTCCTCACCACCGGGGACGACTGGCCCTTCGTGGTGGTGCACGGCCACACCCCGGTGGACGAGCCGGAGCTGCTGCGCCACCGCATCAACATCGACACCGGCGCCTTCGCCACCGGCCGTCTGACCTGCCTGGTGCTGGAAGGCACCGAGCGGCGGCTGCTCACCGTCACCGGCCAGCCCCACTAGCAGGCTGTCGCGTCTACGCCGGCCGGCGGCTTCCCCCGGCCGCCCCTCGGCGTGCCGTCGTCTGGGCGCCGGTGGGGGTGCCGGCCGGGTGCGTCGGCACGGGGCCGGACTGCGACAGCGGCGGTGGCGGAAAATGGGTGCGTTTCCCCTCCGCCGCTCGCAAATCCGCCCCGCCCGTGGCAAACAGGTTGGGCCATGCGGACGTGGCGAAATCGGTAGACGCAACGGACTTGAGGCGAACTTGGGTGCCCTTGCGGAAACGCAAGGCGTAGAACCGCTCAAATTCGGGGAAGGCTTCCGGCCCGGCCGATGCTGATCCCGAGCCAAGCCCGGCCGGCGCTGCGGCCCGCTGCCGGGACGGTGTAGAGACTAGACGGGCGGCACCTACCGCCGGCCACCGTGCGCCGGCCAGGGTGAAGGGATAGTCCAGACCACGAACGCCGGCCCCTGCGGCCCGGCGGCGGCGAAAGCCGAAGCGGTACGAAAATCCGTTTCCCGCAAGGGAGTGAGGGTTCGAGCCCCTCCGTCCGCACCATCCCCTGTCCCTGGGGAGGCACCTGCCGGCCTGCTTGTTCACCTGCCCGCCGGGCCTGCCCGCGGCCGGGCTGATTTCCGCCCCTGGGCGCCATGCAGCCGCCCGAATCGCCGTGTTGCTTTGGCCTGTCGGGCGGGCTGCCGGCCGGCCTGGGTAACGGTTTGTCCACAAAGGAGTTTTCCGGCGTTCGCCGCGCGGCATTTGCTTGCGCCGCCGCGGCACCCGGAGTTTGTTTCGTCAAGAAGGCCGGGGTGGTGCGCCGGCCGGAGAGAGGGGCGGGTCATGAAGGCGCTGAAGATCATATTCCTTGTCATCGGCGGGTTGGTGGTGCTGGGCGGCGGCGTGATCGTCCTGGTCTTCCAACTCACTGCGGGCGCTGCCGACAGTGCCGATGCGCTGTTTGCCCGCATCGCCTCGGGCGACGTGCGCGGCGCGTATGAGTCTACGGCCCCGCAGCTCCAGCGCCAGCAGGACTTCGAGACGTTCGCCGACGTGGTGGCCACGCTGGGGCTTGAGGACTACGTGTCCAGCTCGTGGAACAGCCGGTCGATCAGCAACGAACGGGCGACGGTGTCCGGCACCGTGACGCTGGCGGACGGGTCCACGGTGCCGATGTCGGTGGACCTGGTGGAAGTGGACGACACCTGGCTGGTCTTTGCCTTCGGCGGCCCGGCCAGCGGCGCCTTTGCCGACGGCGGCCAGCCGGCATTGCCGGAGGTGGAAGCGGCCCGCGCGCTCGCCAAATCGTCCCTGGCCAGCCTGGCCCGCGCCATCGACGGCGCCGATTTCACCGAGTTCTACGGCGACATCTCCGCCATGTGGCGGTCCCAGACCACGGCCGCTGCCGTGCAGCAGGGCTTCCAGGCCTATATCGATGCCGGCGTCGACCTCGGCCCGGCGGCGGAGCTGACGCCGGAATTCTCCGCCATGCCGTTCCGCGATGCGGTGGGCGCCCTGGTGCTGGCGGGATACATGCCGACGGGTCCCAACCCGGTCTATTTCCGCCTGCGCTACGTGTTCGAGGCGCCGGACTGGCGGCTTATCGGCATCCGCGTGGGCGATACCCCGCCATCCCCCTTCGACGGGGAGTAGCCCGGCCGAACGCGGTGCACCCCGGTTGACCCGCCTGCCGCCATGCCGCACCTTCGCTGCGGCTGCGTCCGGCAGACGGGCGCAAACCGCACGGAAAGGAGGCCGCCATGGGCGATGTGCCGAAGATTCTCTGGGTCGGCCTCGGGGCGGGCCTGCTGGCCTTCGTCGTCAGTGTCAGCTTCTTCAGCGCGTCCGGCGGATCGTGCAGCTATGTGGACTACGCCGCGCTGGTGCTGGGCGCTGCGGCGGTGATGCTGGGGCTGGTCGGCCTGGTGAAGGATTATTCCTACGCCATGAGCGTGGGCGTGGCGGTGCTGGTGATCCTGCTTGGCATCTTCCAGTTCCTGCGCGGGCTCGGGCTGATCTTTGGACCCTGCTGAGCCGCCCCGATCGCGGGGTTAAGCCATGGGCAATGTGCCGAAATCCATCTGGTGGGGCCTGGTCTTCGGGATCGCGGCGTTTGTCGTGCACGTCATCGTCATCCGCCAATCCGCCGGCACGTGCACCTTCTTCGATTTCGGTGCCATCGTCCTGGGCGGCCTGGCCCTGGTGCTGGGCCTGCGCGCCCTGCTGAAGAGCGCCAGCCGCAAGGGCACGATCCTGGCGGTCTTCCTGGTGCTGCTGGGCATCTTCCAGGTGGCGCGCGGCCTGGGGTGGATTCTGGCCCCTTGCTAAGATGCGGTGGTAGCGCGGCGCGGCGCAGGGTCCAATGAATTCTCATAATGAGAATGATTTTGCGGTAGGCGAACAAAACAGGGCGAAATCATGCCGAATCCTGCAAGAACCGGGGTGATTCTGGCTGTTCGGGTGCATGTGGCGCCGGCAGTGCGGGAGCGCTTCATGCCGCTGATGCTGGCCAATCGGGACGGTGCCCGCACCGCCGAGCCGGGCTGCCTGCGCTACGACGTGTTCCAGGATTTCGACGATTCCGACTGCATTTTGGTGATCGAGGAATATGCCGATCACGCCGCCCTGGCCGCCCACCGGGAAAGCCCGCACTACCTCGCCTGGGCGGAGTTTGCCGCCAGCCTGCCGGAGGGCACCATCACCCGCACCCGCTGGACCGGGGTTGAACCCTACGCCGGCTGATCGGCGCGCGCACGCGGGCACCCGGACCTTAAGATCGGCTGCACGATCGGCGGCAATCTTGCTGGGTTCTGCCCGAAAACGTTACCAGTTGGTGAATTTCTCCGATACTCGGTTGTGGTTCCCCGCCGATCGCGCTACCCAAGATCTGTGGTGCGACAGCGGGAAGGCAGCAGATGCGGTGGGTTCGCAGTGTGGGCTTTGCCCTGGGGAGCGCGTGGTGTGTCGCCGCCCTGCCGGCGGCGGCGTGCGAACAGGATTTGGAGGCGCCCGAACGGTTCATGCAGGCGCTGATGGATGGCAATGTCTGGGCGGCCTATGAGGGGCTGTCCGAAGGCTACCGCCAGGAGCACTCCTTTCGGGAATTCCTGCTCGCCATCTCGGTCACCGGCCTGGACCGCGCGACCTTCCAGGTGTGGTGCACGCGCAGCATCGGCGATGGCAGCGCCATCGTCGATGGCCACGTCGCCACCGGCAGCCGCAGCGGCGCGATGATGGAAGTCAACCTGATCGAGAACGAGGCGGGCGACTGGGTGGTGGACACCTTCACCGCTGAAGACTCAGGCGAAGGCCACCGCGGCATCAATCCCGGTTTCCTGGCATTTCCGTCGCGCGAGGAGGCGGCCGTGCTGGTCGCCACCGTCATCGACCAGATCGGCCTGGCGGTTGAAACCGGCGATTTCGAGGAAATCCGGTCGGAAATCGCCGCCCCGTTCCAGCGCCGCTACTCCGACGAGCGGCTGCGCGAGCTGCTGGAACCGATGATCGAGCAGCAGGTGGATGTGCGGATGTTCGCCATCGTGCCACCGGTGTTCGAGCCGAACCCGCGCCTGCTGGCGGGGCGCATCCTGGCGGCCGCCGGCCATGTGCCGATCGAGCCGCGACCGCTGCTGTTCCACTTCTTCTTCATCTTCTACGACGGGGACTGGCGGCTGGTGTGGCTGGCCATGGGGCAAACCGAACTGCCCGAAGCGCCGGCGGAATTCGAAGACCCCACCGCGCCGATCTAGGGTTGGGACTCAATTGAGCC
>JAGQRL010000444.1 GCA_020425485.1 Rhodospirillaceae bacterium | reverse complement strand
ACAATGGCTTGGGTGGCCGGGTGGGAGTGCGGGCCGGAACCGAACCAATCGCGGCAGCCGCCTACAGCGCCCCGCCCAGGGAAAGCCGGCGCAGCACGCCGTTGAGGAAGCGGTCGGCGCGTTCCAGCAGATGGTTGTTGCGCGCTTCGGGATCGGTCAGCGCCTCGCCGTCCTTGACGATGTTCTCGTCGCGCGCTTCCACCAGCGCCCAGACGCGGTCGGCGATATCCTGGGGTTCGTGGGCGCCATCCAGCCACTCGGCCATCATCAGCGCATCGAACCCATCGATGGGGATGCCGCCGCGGAAGCTCGGCACGGCAAAGGCCAGGCGCTCGAAGGTCATGGCGTCGCGCACATGGCGGGCCACCGCAGCATTGTAGCGGCCGGCGCGCTGGGGATCAGGCGTGCCCAGGTTGGGGCCGATGGGCACCGCCCAGCCGCAGGCGGTGAGCACGCCGGCCACCTCCACCGGTGCCACCCGGTTGCCGCCCTTGCTGGCCGAAATGTCGCACAGCAGGCCGATGGGCTTCGGGCCGTCCGCCAGGGCTTCCAGCAGCGGGCCGTAGGTGTCCGGGTTGAGCTGGGCCTCGCCGCGCGGCGGCTTGACGGTCAACGACACCTTGTCGGGATCGGTGATCATCGCCATCCACTGCTCGCTGAGCATGCGGGCGGCCACCGAATCCTCCGCCCGCCGCGGACCGCGCACGAAGATGTCCCGCCGCAGCAGCTTCACCTGGCAATAGTCGGCCACCGTCTCCCGCATGATGGGATCCGGCATGCTGTCGATGGCCTGGCGCTGCTCCTCGGAGAAGCACATGTCGGGGTAGTTGTCGAAGATGTTGAGCGAGCCGACATATTTCAGCCGTGCCGCCGACAGGTCCTCGGCGACCTCGCGGAAATACAGCGGCTGCCAGTGGCTGTTCATGTATTCGTGGGCGATGTAGCTGCCGCGGTGGATCTGCGAAGCCTTGCGGATGTTGTTGAGGAACGGGTTGTCGTCCTGCACCGCTGCGGACTTCACGTCCGACAGCCGCTCCAGCAGCGCCAGGCCGCCGCGTGCCTGTTCGATCGAGGTGCCGGGCAGGCGCCGGCCGAATTCGCGCAGCAGGCGTTGCAACGGCATGCAGTTCAGCCAACCGGGCAGGCTGTTGTAGCTGATGTAGACGATGCCGCCCGGCTTCAGCTTCTTGTCCAGGAACTCCACGACCTGGCGCTTCACCTCTGGGGCGACCCAGCTATAGACGCCGTGCAGGCTGATGACGTCGAAGTCCGGGATCTGGTCCGGCGCTTCCAGCAGTTCGCCGAAGCTGGCGTCGCTGAACATCAGGTTGTCGAGCCCCGCCGCGGTGCCGAGTTCCAGCCCGGCGGCGATATGCGCCGGGTTGAAGTCGACACCCAAGAAGCGCCCGCGCGCATCCCCCGCCGCCAGCACCGACAGTGTGGACCCGGACCCGCAGCCCAGTTCGCAGAAGGTGTAGCCGCGTTGCAGATCGCGCGGCCGGTAGCCGCGAATCAGGCTGACCAGATTTGCCATCT
>JAGQRL010000092.1 GCA_020425485.1 Rhodospirillaceae bacterium | reverse complement strand
CCCCTCCCCGCGAGCCGCTGGCCCGGCGCCGGCAAATCCGGCAAACTAGGCGGCAAACACACGCAAACGACGAGCCGCCGGCCGCACTCCCCAAATGGAGCAGCCGCGCAGGCCAGTGGAGGACCGGTCCATGCAGATGCCAGAACCCAATGCGGCGGTGTTGGCGCGACGCGCACAGATCGCGGCCGACCTGCGCACCCTGCTGCCCGCAGCCGACCAGGTGATCGCCGAGGTGGACGAACTGCGGGCCTACGAGACCGACGGGCTCAGCGCCTACCGGCAGATGCCGATGATCGTGGTGCTGCCGGAAACCACCCAGCAAGTCTCCGCCATCATGCGCTACTGCTATGCCAACGGCGTTCGCACGGTGGCCCGCGGCGCCGGCACCTCGCTGGCGGGCGGCGCCCTGCCGCTGGCCGATTCGGTGGTGATCGGCATTTCCAAGATGACCCGCATCGTCGATGTGGACTTCGCCAACCGCACCGCCACGGTGCAGCCCGGCGTCACCAACATGGCCATCACCACGGCCGTGCAGCACGAGGACTTCTTCTTCGCGCCGGATCCGTCCAGCCAGATCGCCTGCACCATCGCCGGCAATGTGGCGATGAATTCCGGCGGCGCCCACTGCCTGAAATACGGCGTCACCTCCAACAACCTGCTGGGCCTGGAAGTGGTGCTGCCGGACGGCGAAGTGGTGCGCCTGGGCGGCGCCAATCTGGACGGCGGCGGCTACGACCTGATGGGCCTGTTCACCGGCTCGGAAGGCACACTGGGGATCGTCACGGAGATCACCGTGCGCATCCTGCACAGCCCGGAAGGTGCCCGGCCCATCCTGATGGGCTTCGACAGCAACGAGGCGGCCGGCGCCTGCGTGGATGCCATCATCTCGTCCGGCATCATCCCGGTGGCCCTGGAATTCATGGACAAGCCGGCGATCCACGCGGCGGAAGCCTATGTCCATGCCGGCTACCCGCTGGACGTGGAAGCGCTGCTGATCGTCGAGGTCGAAGGCTCCGACGAGGAGGTCGAGCGGCTGCTCGGCTGGATCAAGGAAATCGCCCAGCGCCACAACCCCAGCTATCTGCGCATCTCCACCAGCGAGGCGGAAAGCCAGATGATCTGGAAGGGCCGCAAGTCCGCCTTCGGCGCGGTCGGCCGCATCTCGCCGGACTACTACTGCATGGACGGCACCATCCCCACCGGCCAGCTTCCCGGCGTGCTGAAGCGCATCAGCGAGATCTGCGACGGCTACGGCTTCAAGGTGGCCAACATCTTCCATGCCGGGGACGGCAACCTGCACCCGCTGATCCTCTACAACGCCAACAAGCCGGGCGACCTGGAAAAGGCGGAAAAGTGCGGCGGCGAGATCCTCAAGGTCTGCGTGGATGTGGGCGGCTGCCTCACCGGGGAACACGGAGTGGGCGTGGAGAAGCGCGACCTGATGACCTACCAGTTCACCGAGACGGAGCTGGAACAGCAGCGCCGGGTGAAGGACGTGTTCGATCCCAACTGGCTGATGAACCCGCACAAGATCTTCCCGCTCAGCGCGCGGGTGGGGCCGCTGGGGGATAACACCGCACCCGACAAGACGCCCACCGCCGCCCGTCCCACCGCCACTGCTGCGGAGTAGCCGGCATGCCCCTGGATACCGCCGGCCGCCAGCCCCTGGCGCCGGACACGCCGGACGCGCTGACCGATATCGTGCGCGCCGCCGCTGCCGATGGCACGCCGCTCGACCTCATGGGCTCGGGCACCCGCCGCGCGCTGGGTCGGCCGGTTACCGCCAATGCCCGCACGGTGAGCCTGCGCGGGCTGTCCGGCGTGCGCGAATACAGCCCGACGGAGCTGTACATCACCGTCGGCGCCGGCACGCCGGTGGCCGAGGTGACGGCGGCCCTGGCGGAAAAGGGCCAGGGCCTGCTGTTCGAGCCGCCGGACCTGTGCGCGCTGCTGGGCAGCACCGGCCAGCCCACCATCGGCGGAGCCGTGGCCACCGGGTTCGCCGGGCCCGCGCGCATCGCCGGCGGCGGCATCCGCGATTCGCTGATCGGCGTGGAGCTGGTGACGGGCCGGGCGGAAGCCATCCGCTCCGGCGGCAAGGTGATGAAGAACGTCACCGGCTACGACCTCACCAAGCTGATGATCGGCGCCTTCGGCACACTGGGCGCGCTGACGGAAGTCACCTTCAAGGTGCTGCCGACGCCGCGGCGCACGGCCACCCTGGCGGTGCGCGGGCTCGCCGATGCCCAAGCGCGGGAGCTGATGTCCCTGGCACTGGCCAGCCCGTATGAGGTGACGGGGGCGGCCCACCTGCCGGCGGGCCTGGCGGCGCGCTGCGGCGTGGCGCAACTGGCGGACGGGGCCTCCACCCTGCTGCGGCTGGGCGGGTTTGCCGAGTCGATCGACTACCGGGTGGGCGAGCTGACCGACCACCTGGACACCTCGGCCCAGATCGACGTGCTGGACGACGCCGCCAGCGCCACCGTGTGGACAGGCGTACGGGACGTACGGCCCCTGGCAGGGGCAGAAAGTCGGGCACCGGACCGGGCCGTTTGGCGGATCTCCGTGAAGCCGACGGATGGGCCGGAGGTGGTGGCGCGGCTTGCCGATCTGGCGCCGGATGCGCTGTACGACTGGGGCGGCGGGCTCGTCTGGCTGGCGGTGGATGCCGGCAGCGATGCCGCAGCACCGGCGGTGCGCGCGGCGGCGGGCGCGGCCGGCGGTACCGCCATGCTGGTGCGTGCGCCCGATGGCGTCCGCGCCACGGTACCCTTCCAGGCGCCGCCGGCGGGGGCACTCGCCGCCGTGGTGGCGCGGCTGCGGGAGGCGTTCGATCCCGCCGGCGTGCTCAACCCCGGCCGGCTCTATCCCGAAACGTGAGGCCGCCCGCCATGCCCGTTTCCCTGCTGCGGCCCACGCTGGCGGTGCTGGCCGGATTGGCGCTGGCGGGCTGCGAGCTGTTGCCGCCGCGGCCGATCTCCGTCGCCGAGACCGAGGTGGTGAGCGTGACCGGGTTCGACCGCGCCCGCGCCGACGCCCTGGTGGCGGATGCCGATGCGGCGGCGGCCCGCGGCGACACTGCGGGGGCGCTGGCCGACTACCGCCAGGCCGGGCTCGCCTGGCCGGAATCGGAAGCCGCCTGGCTTGGCCTGCGCACCACCTCCGATGCGCTGGGCGACGAGGGCGAGCACGCGGCGGCGGAGTTCATGCTGCGCCGGGTGCGGCTCTACGACGGGGCCTCGCTGGTGGTGCAGCGGGAGGTCAACCGGGCGCTGCGCCTCTATGTCGAGGACGGCGGCGACGCCGACGCGCCGCAGACGCGCGTCTATGCCCAGGCGCTGGCGGACTACTACTCCGCCCGGCTGGAAGCGGCCGGCCTCTACCAGCCGCTCGACCCCTACATGAACATCGAGGACCGCGAATGGCCGGCGGTGGTGGGCACCGGGCTGGCCGTCGGCGTCTATGGCGGCATCCTCGGGGCCTCGGCCGCCAACCAGTAGGGTGGCTTCCGGGGCCAGTGCCCGTCCCTATCGCCCATTGCGGCGGTTCCACCAGAACAGGGTGGGGGCCAGCACGTGGTCGTACCACAGGCGGCCCAGGTGATAGATGCCGGGCGTTGACACCACCCGCGCCTTCCAGCCCTGGCCGGGGATCGCCCGCCACAAGGTGATCGCCGCATCCACGCCGATCTGCATTTTGCCGTCCGCATCCAGCACGTGCAGGCGCTTCTTCACCGGATCGAGCTGCAACCCCAGGGGATCGAGCACGCCGGGATCCTCCGACACGTCGATCCACGCCATGCCGTCCGCCCCCTTGGCTTCGGCCTGGCGGCGCGTCTGGGCGATGCCGGCGCGGCACACCGGGCAGGCGCCGTTGTAGTAGGTCACGGTCTCACACGTTTTCTCCATGGCCTGACTCTGGTGTCGCCTGCGGCCTTCGGCAACCGTGCGGCCGCGGGTTGGCCGCAAGATCGCCGCGAAACGCCCCTCGTCGCCGCCCCACCGGCGCGCTACACCCATGCCATGTCCCTTGTTCGCGCCATGGCCACCGTGGGTGGCCTTACCCTGGTCAGCCGCGTCGCCGGCTTTGTGCGCGATATCCTCACCGCCGGCATCCTCGGCGCCGGGCCGATTGCCGACGCCTTCTTCGTGGCACTCAAGCTGCCCAACCTGTTCCGCCGGCTGTTTGCCGAAGGCGCCTTCAGCGTTTCCTTCGTGCCGCTCTATTCCGCCGAGCTGGAAACCCAGGGGCGGCGCAGCGCCGACCGCTTTGCGGAAAACGCGCTGGCCTGGATGATCGCGGTGCTGGTGCCGCTGACGGTGGTGGCCATGGCCGCCATGCCGTGGATCGTGCCGGTGATCGCGCCCGGCTTCGCCGACGACCCGGACCGCTACGGGGCCGCCGTCACCTTTGCGCGCATCACCTTTCCCTATCTCGTGCTGATGTCCCTGGTGGCGCTGCTGGGCGGCGTGCTCAACGCGCGCGACCGTTTCGCCCCCTTCGCCAGCGCGCCGGTGCTGTTCAACCTGACGCTGATCGCCGCCCTGCTGGTGGTCGCCCCACTGCTCGACACCGCCGGGCATGCGCTGAGCTACGCCGTCACCGCATCGGGTGCCGTGCAGCTCATCTGGCTGGCCTACTGGGCGCAGCGGGCGGGCGTGCGCCTGCACCTGCGCCTGCCCCGCCCCAGCGCGCGCTTCGCCCTGCTGCTGCGCAAGATGGGGCCGGGGGCGCTGGGGGCCGGTGCCATGCAGATCAACCTGTTCTTCGACACCTTGCTGGCCTCGCTGCTGCCCACCGGAGCGATCAGCTACCTCTACTACGCCGACCGGCTCTACCAGTTGCCGCTGGGGGTGATCGGCATCGCCATCGGCACAGCACTGCTGCCGCTGATGTCCCGCCAGATCGCCGCGGAAACCGCAGGGGCGGGGCCGCAAGCGGCACTCGCCACCCAGAACCGGGCGCTGGAATACGGCGTGCTGCTGGCCCTGCCGGCCGGCTTTGCCCTGATGGCGGTGCCGGGGCCGATCCTCACCGTGCTGTTCGAGCGCGGCGCCTTCGATGCCGCCACCACGGTGCAGACGGCCGCCGCCCTGGCCGCCTACGCGCTGGGCATCCCCGCCTATATCCTGGTGAAGGTGCTGTCGACGGCGTTCTTCGCCCGCCAGGACACCGCCACGCCGGTGCGCATCGCCATTGCCTGCACCGGGCTCAACATCGCGCTCAGCTTCGCGCTGATCTGGGTGATCGCCCATATGGGCATCGCCCTGGCCACCGCCGTATCCGCCTGGCTGAACGTGGCGCTGCTGGTGCGCGCGCAGATGCGCCAGGGCACCTGGCGGCCCGATGCGCGGCTCAGCCACCGGGTGCCGCGGCTGGTGGTGGCGGCCATCGCCATGGGCCTGGTGGTGCTGGGCCTGGCGCAGATCCTGGCGCCGGGCTTTGCCGGCGGCCTGGTGATGCAGGTGGCAAGCCTGGTGGTGCTGGTGGCGGTGGGTGCCGCCGTCTATGGCGGCGTGGCCGTGCTGCTGGGCGG
>JAGQRL010000091.1:27483-41827 GCA_020425485.1 Rhodospirillaceae bacterium | reverse complement strand
TCGACGTAGGAGAACAGCTCTCCCGACCGCTGCCCAGATCCCCGCATCCCCGCCTCGGCCAACATGGTTCCACAAAGAGTGAATCATGCCAGCCCAACCCCGCCAACCGGTTCTTCAACACCCTGCTAGCCGGTACGGGCTCGATCCGGGCCGGTTCGGGCAATGGCTGACAATCAGATGGCCGAAACACGCGGCCCGGCGCGCGGCGGATGCGTCCGGCGGGACCGTGGTCTAGCTGGCGGTGCTGTAATAGCTTTCGGGAATCACCAACTGGCCGGCTTTGTTCAATGGATATCGTGAGACCACGTGGCATGTTACCTTCGTGATCGCCGCGCCCAAGAAGACTTCCAAAGACAATGCAATGGGAATTGTCGCCATTCCCACGCTTTTCCTGCATTTAATATTGTTCGTCAGGGCGGGGGATTGCTTGATAAGTTCTTCGGCAACGAGTTTTGCGGCTTCTTTGCCGGTCTTGGAGATGATCTGCTTGGCAGTTTCCGTCACCAGGCCGGAGAAGAGGGCCTTGCCGAGCCCCTTGGCCGCACCTTTGACGATGCCGGAGAAGTTGAGCCCGACGCCGAGCGACCAATCGAACGATTCGCCGCTGGTGGCTTCAAAGCCGCGCTGCGGGTCCGACTTCGGCACATTCCACGCCAGGCCGAAGAGCAGTCCGCCGGACGCGCCGAGGCCAAGACCGATTGTATCGGCGTAGGTGGTCAGCGTCGCGAAGCGCGACGACATATTATTTTCACTCGAATCCGATAAGTCAAACATCGCCATGCGGCCATATGACTCTCCGCCGACCAGGAATTTCCATTGTTTGATGGATCCCCATCCCGCCCAAAGCCCATATTGTTCGGCAAAACCAGGTGTCTTGTTGGTCATGGGTGCGATCTTCCATAGGCAGGCCGAGCCCATGGTCGAGGGCTGGCGGGAGTTTCGGATTGTTGTTCGCGTGGCGGCGATGCCGCCGGTTGGGGAATGGTCCGGGAGTGCTTCAGGAACTAAGGCTGTGACGCGGAACTATGACGCCATTGTGTTGCCGGCGCATAGAATTCGACAGTACCCAGCCGGCAATCGCCAGTCGTCCAGCCGTCGCCCGTAGCATCCTTGTCTTGCCGGCGCATAAGGTCTTTGCCGGCGGCGCACCGGGAGGGGGAATTTAGGGATTGGCCCGGCCGGGCTGCCCCATCCGCCGGTCCGCCACCGGTCCGCCACCGGTCCGCCACTGCCCGCAGCGGCCGCCGGTGGCTGCACAATGTCGCGGCATCGGGCCGCGGAGGATGCGGGATTGACCAATCCTGCGGCAGTTGCCGGCACGGATGGCGCGCCTTTGACCGGCTTCCCTTCGTAACCATAGGCTCTTGCCCTCATCCTGGGCGCTGACTATCGTTCGATTGTCACAGGACACCTATGCAGCTATGCCGGATCGCGCTTCTGGAATGGCCAAGGACCGCAAGGTTGGCATGGAACCTGCTTCCAATCCGCCGTCCCTCCACCTCCCGGAGCGGATCGCATCCCCCCTCCAGGCGCCCCGATGGAATATTTCTTTCAGCAGCTAATCAACGGCCTGACGCTGGGCTCGATCTACGGCCTGATCGCCATCGGCATGATCAATTTCGCCCACGGCGACATCTTCATGGTCGGGGCGTTCATCTCGTTGATGAGCTTCCTGGTGCTGGGGATTGCCGGGGTCACCTGGGTGCCGCTGGCCCTGATCATCGTGCTGATCATCGCCATGGTGTTCACCGCCGTGTACGGCTGGACGGTGGAACGCCTGGCCTACCGGCCCCTGCGCGGATCCTTCCGGCTGGCGCCGCTGATTTCGGCACTCGGCATGTCGATCTTCCTGCAGAACTACGTGCAGCTCCTGCAGGGTGCGCGCAACAAGGCGCTGCCGCCGGTGATCCGCGGCGGCTTCACGCTGACCGAGGGCGGCGAGTTCGATGTCACCGTCAGCTACGTGCAGATCATCATCCTGCTGATCACGCTGGTGCTGCTGGTGGTGTTCACGCTGCTCATCGCCCGCACCTCGCTGGGCCGCCAGCAGCGCTCGTGCGAGCAGGACAAGCTGATGGCCTCGCTGGTCGGCGTGAATGTCGACCGCACCATCTCCATCACCTTCGTCATGGGCGCCTCGCTGGCCGCCGTGGCGGGCCTGATGTACCTGGTGCGCTATGGCGTGATCGATTTCTTCGAAGGCTTCATCGTCGGCGTCAAGGCGTTCACCGCGGCGGTGCTGGGCGGCATCGGCTCACTGCCGGGTGCCATGCTGGGCGGCCTGATGATCGGCATGATCGAGGCCTACTGGTCCGGCTACTTCCCCGTTGAATACAAGGACGTCGCGGTGTTCGCGATCCTCGTGCTGGTGCTGATCTTCCGCCCCAGCGGGGTCCTCGGCCGCCCCGAGATTGAGAAGGTGTGACGGGCCATGGCTGGGACTGAGGACGTCGCGCCGCAGATGGGCATCGACTTGTCGAAATCCGCCGACGGCAACGGCATGGCGGAGGAAGCCCGCGGCATCGATCCGGTGGCGATGCTGAAGGAAGCCTTCCTGGCGGCCCTGGTGGCCTTCGCCCTGTTCGCCACCATGGTGGGCCTGCAGATCACCGAGGTGCAGGGCGGCCAGGGCATCGAAACCCGCTTCGTCGACGTGGCCGTGGCCGTGGTGCTGGTGTTCGTCGGCCGCATCGGCATGTTCCTGGTGCGCGAAGGCTACCCGCTGCCGGTGCTGATCGGCGGCGGCGTGGTTGCCGCCATCGGCGTGCTGGCGCCCTTGCCCAGCTCGATCCTGCAGATCCTGTGCATTGGCGGCGCCATCGTGTCCTCGCTGATGGCGGCGCGGCGCCTCAACGTGCCCACCACGGTGCTGGTGGTGGTGGGCGCCGGTGCCGTGTGCCTCGGCCTGGCGCTCGACATCCTGTCGGTGGCCAGCAGCGCCCTGGAAATCCTGGTGCTGTGGTATGGCGGCCTGGCAGTGCTGATCGGCCTGCTCGCCCATCCGCGCGCCACCAACGGGCGGCGCCACATCCTCGGCGTGCCGGGAGGGGTCCTCGCGGCACTGCTGCTGGGCGCTGTGGTGCTGGCCGGGGTGCTCTACCTGTTGATCAGCACCGAATCGCTGGTGCAGGTGCAGTCCACCCGCAACACCGCCATCACCGTCGACGCCGTGGCGGAAACCACCGAAGGCGCCTTCGCCGTCGATGCCGGGGACGGCGAGATGGTCTATCTGGCGCCGGCACCGGAGGACACGCCGCGGACGGTGGAAACCGCACCGGTGCGCGGCATCGACGGCGAGGTCCACCGCGTGCTGGTGGAAGCCGGCGTGCCGGTTTCGGGCGAGGTGGTGCCGCTGCTGGCGGTGTTCTACGCCTGCGTCGCCGTGGCCATCCTGCTGGCCAACCGCTACGCCCACCTGATGCCGCCGCGCGATCCCGGGGCGCCGCCGATCATGGATGTGGTGGCGCGCAAGGTGCAGAAATCCAGCAGCGTGATGACGCCGGTGGCCATGGCGATTGCGCTGCTGCTACCGGTCGTCTTCTACGACCGCCAGACCATCGACCTTGCCACCCTCGTGCTCATGTACGTGATGCTGGGCTGGGGGCTGAACATCATCGTCGGCCTGGCCGGGCTGCTCGACCTGGGCTACGTGGCGTTCTACGCCGTCGGTGCCTACTCCTACGCGCTGTTCGCCACGGAATTCGACCTCAGCTTCTGGGTGTGCCTGCCCATCGCCGGCGTGCTGGCGGCGTCGGCCGGGGTGATCCTGGGCTTCCCGGTGCTGCGCCTGCGCGGCGACTATTTCGCCATCGTCACCCTGGGCTTCGGCGAGATCATCCGCATCATCATCCTCAACTGGTACAACCTGACGAACGGCCCCGACGGCATCGGCGACATTCCGCGGCCGTCCTTCTTCGGCATCGCGGAGTTCACCCAGGACCCCGGCGAGGGGCAGTTGGCGTTCCACGAGCTGTTCGGGCTGGAGTTCAACACCCTGCATCGGGTGGTCTTCCTCTACTACCTGATCTTGATGCTGGCGCTGATCGTGAACTTCTTCTCCATGCGGGTGCGCCGCATGCCCATCGGGCGGGCCTGGGAAGCCCTGCGCGAGGACGACATCGCCTGCCAGTCCCTGGGCATCAACCGGCGCAACATCAAGCTGATGGCCTTCGCCTTCTCCGCCATGTTCGGCGGCTTCGCCGGGTCGTTCTTCGCCACCCGCCAGGGCTTCATCAGCCCCGAAAGCTTCACCTTCATCGAAAGCGCCATCATCCTGGCCATCGTGGTGCTGGGCGGCATGGGCAGCCAGGCCGGCGTGGTGCTGGCGGCGATCCTGCTGATCGGCCTGCCCGAAGTGTTCCGCGAACTTGAGCAGTACCGCATGCTGTGCTTCGGCATGGCCATGGTGGCGGTGATGGTGTGGCGGCCGCGCGGCCTGCTGGCCCACCGCGACCCCTCGGTGCACCTGTTCTCCCGCAAACGCGGAGCGGCGGAAGCCGCGGAGGTAACCTGACCATGGCCGAAACGCCGCAGACGCAAGGCGCCCGGCCGCCGCTGCTCACCGTCGATCACCTGACCATGCGGTTCGGCGGCCTGGTGGCCATCGACGACGTGTCGTTCACCGCTGCCGACCGCTCGATCACCGCGATCATCGGCCCCAACGGTGCCGGCAAGACCACCGTGTTCAACTGCCTGACGGGCTTCTACAAGCCCTCCGAAGGCCGGCTGAACCTGCAGCTCGGCGACCGCCGCTTCCTTCTGGAACGGATGGAAGGCCACGACATCTCCGCCAAGGCCGGTGTCGCCCGCACCTTCCAGAACATCCGCCTGTTCCAGCACATGAGCGTGCTGGAAAACCTGCTGGTGGCCCAGCACAACCAGCTCACCTCGGCCCCCGGCAATTCGTTGCGCGACGTCCGTGACAACTCGCTGGCCAGCCGCACCGGCGAGGACGAAACCGCCCACCGCGGCGGCGGGTCGCTGGGCGGCACCGCCGCCAACGGCCGGCGCCTGGTGCGCAATATCGGGTTCTCGATGCTCGGCATCATCAACTCGCGGAGCTACCGCCAGTCGGAACGCGAGGCGGTGGAGCGCGCGCGCTTCTGGCTCGATCGCATCAACCTGACGCCGAAGGCGGACTGGGACGCCGGCAACCTGCCCTATGGCGACCAGCGGCGGCTGGAAATCGCCCGGGCGATGTGCACCGATCCCTGCCTGCTCTGCCTCGACGAGCCGGCGGCCGGCCTCAACCCGCGGGAAACCGGCGAACTCAACGAGCTGATCATCTGGATCCGCGACACCTACGGCATCGGCGTGCTGCTGATCGAGCACGACATGAGCGTGGTCATGCGCATTTCCGACCACGTCGTGGTGCTCGACTACGGCCGCAAGATCTCCGACGGGCCACCGGAGCAGGTGCGCAACGATCCCAACGTCATCAAGGCGTATCTGGGTGCCGACGAAGAGGACGAGCTGCCGGAAGCGGTCAAGGCCGACCTGCCGCCGGACGGGTCCGCGGCCGATGAGGAGGTGCGGGCCTGATGCTGACCGTCTCCAATGTCCATACCTTCTACGGTGCCATCGAGGCGCTGCGCGGGGTCGACATGCGGGTGGACGAGGGCGAAGTGGTCACCCTCATCGGCGCCAACGGCGCCGGCAAGTCCACCCTGCTGATGACCATCTGCGGCCAGCCCCAGGCACGCCACGGCCATATCCATTTCGACGGCGACGACATCACCCGCCTGCCGACCTTCGAGATCATCCGCCGCGGCATCGCCCATGCCCCGGAAGGGCGGCGCATCTTCCCGCNNTCCCGCGCATGACGGTGCTGGAAAACCTGCAGATGGGCGCGCTGTCCACCGACCCGAGCTACTTCCAGGAGGATCTGGCCAGGGTCTATTCCCTGTTCCCGCGGCTGGAGGAGCGGCGCAACCAGCGCGGCGGCACCCTGTCTGGCGGCGAACAGCAGATGCTGGCGATCGCCCGCGCGCTGATGAGCCGGCCCCGCCTGCTGCTGCTGGACGAACCTTCGCTCGGCCTGGCGCCGATGATCGTGAAGCAGATCTTCCGGGTGATCCGGGAAATCAACGAACAGCAGCGCGTGACCGTGTTCCTGGTGGAGCAGAACGCCTTCCACGCGCTCCGGCTGGCCGACCGCGGCTATGTGCTGGTGAACGGCCAGGTGACGCTCACCGGCACCGGCAGCGAACTCCTCGCCAACGAGGAGGTGCGGGCCGCCTATTTGGAGGGGGGCCACTGATGGCCGGTCGCGTGGTCGCCCTTCTGCTGGCGGCGGTTACCCTGATCCTTTCGGGCTGTGCGGTGACCGAATACGAGCGCCTCTACGGCGCCTGGACGGGCGACGGCACCACGGTGTCGCTGGAACGCGGCGGCACCTTCCACATCAGCGGTGCCCAGGAGCTGTTCGATGCGCCCTTCGTCGGCGCCCTCCACAACATCGCCGGGCGCTACACCGTCGACACCGAGATGGACCTGTCGGAGGGCGACGAGCCGGTCTCCGGCGTGGTCCTGCGCATGAACCTGCTGGAGATCGGCAGCTACTCCGTGGAACGCATGCTGGGGGTGCTGGAGCAAACCGACCCGGAGATCCGCGGCCAGACGGGCAACTCGGTCTACAACGTCGAGGTGCGCGATCTCACCGAGGACAGCATCACCCTTTACAGCGAGGAGTTCTTCGGCGGCGAGGCGACGTTCCACGCCACCTTCCGGGTGGACGACATCCTCGGCACCAATGTGCTGGTGTTCATCGGCCTTACGGTGGTGCTGTTCGGCGGGGCGGCGTTCATGGCCGGCCAGGCGCTGGCCAATGGCTGGAAGGCGCCGATGACCGGCATCTTCTACTGCGCCCTGCTGTCGTTCGCCGATATGTTCCTGGTCTATGGCCTGTTCGATGGCGACGGCACGCTGATTTCCGGCTACGTCATCCGCCTGGTGGTGCTGACGGTGATCTTCACGGTCAGCTACAGGCTGACCCAGGCGCGCAAGATGGTGACCCAGTATCCGTGGATCTACGAGCGCCAGGGCCTGTTCGGCTGGCGGAACCGTTCGAGTGCCGGTGCCGAATGATCGGAACCGCCGGATGATCGGATGCGTTGTCACGGGGCCGGGAAAGGTGGATTGCAACGTGCCGGGCACCCTCCCGGCAGGCAAACCGTTTGCGCACCGTACCAACGATGCTAACTTCGCAACCCAGGGCTGCCCGGAGAATGGGCGGTCTGGAACGGCGCGGCACAGCGACGCAATGGGCGCCCGGCGCCGGACCGCTCCAACCCTCAGACCAAGCTACGTAAACAGGGAGTTCGATTCACCATGACCAGCCTCAAGTCCATGTTGGTTGCTGCCGTTGCCCTTTCGGCACTCGGCGCCGCTTCCGCCAACGCGCAGATCGTGATCGGCACCGCCGGTCCGATGACCGGCCAGTACGCCTCCTTCGGCGAGCAGATGGCCAATGGCGCGGAAATGGCGGTGGCCGATCTCAACGCAGCCGGCGGCGTGCTGGGTGAGCAGCTTGAGCTGTTCGTCGGCGACGACGCCTGCGACCCGCGCCAGGCCGTCTCCGTGGCCAACGATGCGGTGGCCGAGGGCGTGATCTTCATGGCCGGGCACTTCTGCTCCGGTTCGTCGATCCCTGCCAGCCAGGTGTACACCGAGGAAGGCGTGCTGCAGATCTCGCCGGCCTCCACCAACCCGGCCCTGACCGACGACGGCGGCCCGAACGTGTTCCGCGTCTGCGGCCGTGACGACCAGCAGGGGACGATCGCTGCCGCCTACCTGGCGGAGAACTTCCCCGATGCCAACATCGCCATCGTCCACGACCGTACCGCCTACGGTAAGGGCCTGGCCGATGCCACCCTGGCGGCCCTGCACGACCTGGGCGTGACCGAGACGCTGTACCAGGCCTACACCCCGGGCGAGAGCGACTACAGCGCCCTGATCACCCGCCTGAACGCCGAGAACATCGACGTTCTGTATGTCGGCGGCTACCACACCGAAGCCGGCCTGATGGTCCGCCAGATGCGCGAGCAGGGCATGGACACCCAGCTGGTTTCCGGCGACGCGCTGGTCACCGATGAGTACTGGGCGATCACCGGCGATGCCGGCGAAGGCACGCTGATGACCTTCGGCCCCGACCCGCGGAACTTCGAGACCGCCGCCGACGTGGTGGAGCGCTTCCGCGCCGAGGGCATCGAGCCTGAGGGCTACACGCTCTACACCTATGCGGCCATCCAGGTGTTCGCCGCGGCCGCCGAAGAGGCCGGCACCACCGATCTGCAGGCGCTGGAAGATGCCATCCACGGCGGCACCTTCGAGACCGTGATCGGCACGCTGACCTTCGACGACAACGGCGACATCGAGCAGCCGGCCTACGTCTGGTACGTGTGGCACGACGGCAACTACAGCGAGATGTAAGCTGCCCGACGCAAGTCGAGACGTGCTGGCGGTGGTTTGACCCACCGCTTCGCGGAGCGGCCCGGCGAAATTTCGCCGGGCCGTTGCCGTCTGGGTTCGCGCCGCAGCGGACCGGGCGGATTGCCGCAACCGCAAACACTAATGTGTAAGTTGAATGCTCGTTTTGAGAATGCTCGACGGCGTTGTGTTGCGGTGGATCAATCATTTCGCCGCTGAGTTCCGGTAAACTATATCGCACCGAAGTTCTGCGGCAGGCAGGCAGCAAGGAGCCGAAAGATGGATGCTTCGCCGGTCATGGAAGGGCGCCCGACCGATCTGGTCGCGTTCCGCCGCACCCTCCTGGAGCGCCTGACCTATGCCGTGGGCAAGACCCCAGGCACGGCAACCAATCGGGACTGGTTCCACGCCGTCGCCCTGGCGGTGCGCGAATACGCCACCGACAACTGGATGCAGACGACCAACGGGTACTATGTCCGCGATCAGAAGCGGGTCTACTACCTGTCGCTGGAGTTCCTGATCGGCCGCTTGCTGGCCAGCGCGCTCCACAATCTCGGCCTCTACCGCACCTGCCAGCAGGCGCTGGACGAGTTCCAGGTCGACCTGCCCAACGTGCTGGAAGCCGAACCCGATGCTGCGCTCGGCAATGGCGGCCTCGGCCGTCTGGCCGCCTGCTTCATGGACAGCATGGCGACCGAAGGCATTGCCGCCCACGGCTACGGCATCCGCTACGAATTCGGCCTGTTCGAGCAGGGCTTCGACCAGGGCTGGCAGGTGGAGTATCCCGAAGACTGGCTGCGCTTCGGCAACCCGTGGGAGTTCGAGCGGCCGGAAGTGGCCTATCCGGTGCGCTTCCACGGCACCGTGCGCGACACCGTCGACCATGACAATCGGCCCCGCGCCACCTGGACTGACACCGAAAAGGTGCTGGCCATCGCCTACGACACGCCCGTGGTCGGCTGGGGCGGCAAGTCCATCAACACGTTGCGGCTGTGGTCCGCCAAGGCGACGCGCAAGCTGAACCTGGAAGACTTCAACCGCGGCGAATACATGGGGGCCGTCCACCAGCGCGTGCTGTCGGAAAACCTGTCGCGCGTGCTCTACCCCAACGACGCCACGCCGGTGGGCCAGGAACTGCGCTTCAAGCAGGAGTACTTCTTCACCTCCGCCTCGCTGCAGGACATCCTGCGGCGCTTCCGCCAGCACCATGCCGATTGGGGCGAACTGCCCGACCATGCGGCCATCCAGCTCAACGACACCCACCCGGCGATCGCGGTGGCGGAGCTGATGCGCCTGCTGGTGGACGAGCACAATGTGCGCTGGGACAAGGCGTGGGACATCGTCCAGCACACCATCAACTACACCAACCACACGCTGATGCCCGAAGCGCTGGAAACCTGGCCGGTGTGGCTGGTGGAACGGGTGCTGCCGCGCCATCTGCGGATCATCTACGACATCAATGCCCGCTTCCTGCAGAAGGTGCGGACCCGCGGGCCGGTGACCGATGCCAAGCTGGGCAGCCTGTCGCTGATCGCCGAGGGGAGGGAGCGCCGGGTGCGCATGAGCAACCTCGCCTTCGTCGGCTCCAACAAGGTCAACGGCGTGTCGGCGCTGCACACCGAGCTGATGAAGAAGACGGTGTTCCGCGACCTGCACGAGGAGTTCCCGACCAAGATCGTCAACATGACCAACGGGATCACGCCGCGCCGCTGGCTGCAGCAATGCAACCAGCCGCTCGCCCGGCTGATCACCGAGGCCATCGGCGAAGGCTGGGTGCGCGACCTGGAGCAGCTTCAGGCCCTGGTGCCCATGGCGGAAGACAAGGGCTTCTGTGCCGCCTTCGCCCAGGCGAAGCTGGAAAACAAGCGCAACCTGGCGGACCGGCTGGGCGCCGGCCAGGGCTACAGCCTGGACACCGAAGCGCTGTTCGACGTGCAGGTGAAGCGCTTCCACGAATACAAGCGCCAGCTCCTCAATCTCCTGGAAACGGTGGCACTGTACGAGGCGATCCGCCAGGACCCCAACGGGCCGTGGACGCCGCGGGCCAAGTTCTTCGGCGGCAAGGCGGCCCCCGGCTACCACACCGCCAAGATGATCATCAAACTGATCAACGATGTCGCCCGCACGGTGAACAGCGATCCCGAAGTGCGCGGTGTACTGAAGGTGGTGCAGCTTCCCAACTACAACGTCACGCTGGCCGAACGGCTGATCCCGGCGGCCGAGCTGTCGGAGCAGATCTCGACTGCCGGCATGGAAGCGTCGGGCACCGGCAACATGAAGTTCGCCCTCAACGGTGCCCTGACCATCGGCACGCTGGACGGCGCCAATGTGGAAATCCGCGAGCAGGTGGGCCCGGAGAACATCTTCATCTTCGGCAAGACCGCCGATCAGGCGGCCGACCTGCTGTCCAAGGGCTACGATGCCCGCGCCACGGTGGCCGACACGCCGCGCCTGGCGCAGGTGCTGGAAACCATCTCCAGCGGCACCTTCAGCCCGGAGGACACCCGGCGCTACCGCGGCCTGGTGGAAGGGCTGCTGGCCAACGACCGGTTCCTGGTGACCGCCGACTTCGCCGCCTATTGGGACACCCAGCGCAAGGTCGATCAGGCTTACGGCAATCAGGCCGCCTGGCAGCGCATGGCCGTGCTCAACACCGCGCAGATGGGCTTCTTCTCGTCCGACCGCACCGTGCGCAGCTACGCCAAGACGATCTGGACGGCCGAACCGCCGCCGCCGGCAGCGAAGTAGCGACGGCTCTTGGCGGCCGCCTGCGCGGTTCGCGTTCTAGCGGAACCGGCCCTCATCTCGCCCGGTCACCCAGCGGCACCCTGCCGATTGGGTGGCCGGGGAGGGTGCCGGCGCGGCGAGGGCGCTAGCCTGGCCCACCGTCTCCTGCCGGGGGCCCTAGAAGCTCCGCACGCCGCGTGTCGTAGTCGGCCTGGCTGATCAGGCCGCGGTCGCGCATCACCTTCAGCGCAAACAAGTCGCGCGCGACGTCGGTGTCGCCGTCGCTGCCGCTTTCGCTGTCGGTCTCCGCAGACGTAATGCCGCCGCTTGGTCTGGTGGTCACCACCGCTCTCCCTGCCGTCGTCTCTCCCGCCGGGCGACGGTAGCCGTCCGCTCAGGAACGCGAAACGGGGAAGTGCAGGCGCAAGGTGGTGCCGGCCCCCGGCGCGCTGTCGATGGTCATGCTGCCGTCGTGCAGCGCCATGATGGTGTCGATCAGCTTCAGGCCGAAGCCGGCCCGCTGGTCGCCGACGTTCAGGCGAAAGCGTTCCAGCACATCTTCCGGCACGAAGCCGCTGCCGGTATCCGCCACCTCGATCACCACGGTATCGGGGGCGGTGGCGCCGGAGACGGTGACGCGGCCGCCCTCCGGCGTGTGGCGCAGGGCGTTGGACAGGGCATTGGCCACGGCGTGGTGCAGGCCCACCTCGTTGGCCACGACGGTCAGCGACAGCGGCACGTCGTTGACCAGATCCACGCCGCGCCGTTCGGCGATGCCGCGCAGCAGCTCGACCACCCGCTCCACCACCTGGTTGGGCACGATGCGCTGGAGGTTCAGATCGAACTTGCCGGCCTCCATGCGGCGCAGGCTGAGGATTTCCGTCGACATGCTGAGCAGGCGTTTGGACGCCTTGTCGATGATCTCCACGTATTCCCGGTAGGTCGGCGTCAGCGGCCCGTCGATCTCAGACAGCATCAGTTCGGTGAAGCCGAGAATGCCGTTCAGCGGCGTGCGGATCTCGTGGTCGAAGGTGCTGAGGAAATAGGCGCGGTCGCGCGCCCGCCGCCGCGCCAGGCCCAATGCCCGCTGCAGCAGCCGCTGGCGGCGGCGGACATGGTAGGACAGCGAGGCGACGACGAAGGCCACTAGGGCCGACAGGCCGATATAGGCCTGCAGGATCAGCACGCGGTCCGCCGTGCCGTCCAGCCAGCGCGGGCCGAAGCCGGCCGCCACCATGTGGATCGCCGGAACCGTGGTGATGAGGATGCCGATGCTGGCGCCGAGCTGGTTGAAGCGGTAGGCCAGCCAGATCACCGCCGGCAGGGTGAGGAACACCAGCGCCGGATGCGGCACGGAATCGGTGTAGAGGGTGCCGAACGCCAGGTACTCCATGATCGGCAGCACCTCGAAATCATAGAGCACCGCGACCACGAGGAAGCCCACGGCGAGGCCGAACTGGCGCGGCCCGCTGTCGATCAGGGCGCGGGCCCGGCGGCGCGACAGCCCGCGCCACATCAACAGGCCGGCGCCCAGCGTGAAGTAGGCGGTGACATTGCCGAAATACCAGTCGCGCCAGAAGCGCAGCGGGTTGAAGGCTACGGTCACCACGTCGCCCTGGGTGGATACGGCATAGATGGCGGTGATCAGCGCGTAGACGGCGGCGATGCCCAGCACGCCGAGGGTGAATTGCAGCACGCGGCCGGGATTGCGCAGGGTGAGCCCGCGCAGGCCGCGGCGGCGCAGCGCGTAGACGATGGTCGCCGGCTCCAGGATGTCGATGACCTGGTAGGGGATGGCGTCGACCACCGAATGCCCCTCGATCAGCACCCAGGCCATCATGGCGCCGACGAAGGCGAGGATGGAGCCGGCGATGTCCCAGCGGCTGCGGCTGACCAGCAGGGCGAAGAAAAGAACCGCGATCGGCAAGAACATGACCGAAATGCGCGAGTCCTCAAGTCGTGGGGACACCACTTCCCAGTAGGTGATGAAACAGAAAAAGAACAGGCGCACGGTGCGCCAAAGCCAGGAGACGACACCACCGAGTGCGGCCGCGCCGGCAGACTTTCGGACTACAGACGAAGTGCCTACTGCCACCGGGCGACCGCCGTCATATTTTAGCAATTAAGCAGCACGCCAGCCGCTGCAACGCATATGTCGTCGCGATCCGCGAGAGGACTTTCAGGTTGAGGCGTTGCTGCGGGGGCGGAATACAAGGCCACGTTCGCGCAAACGCTGGGGATTGTCCACCGCATCGCGGGCCGGCATGGCAGCCGAGGCCCGCCCAACCCGGCGCGCGCCATGGTCTGCCGGCCGGGCCGGGTCTATGTTGCAGGTGCACGCAACCATGACGGGACCGTACGATGACCACCCGCCTCATCCGCCTCGCCATTGTCGGCGCCTTCGCCATCATGGTGGCGGGCGTCGTGTCCTGGTACCTGAACGCCGGACCCGGCACGGGAACCGGTTCAGACGGGCCGGTGCCGGCACCCTCCTTCGCCAATGTCGGCGGGCCGTTCGCCCTGACCGACCAGAGCGGCCAGGAGGTGACCGACGAGACCTATCTCGGCGGCTACGCGCTGATCTATTTCGGCTACACCTACTGCCCGGACGTGTGCCCGACGGAGCTGTGGAAGATCGTCCAGGCGCTCGGCCAGATGCCCGAGGAGGTGGCCGCCCAGGTCACCCCCATCCTCATCACCATCGACCCGGAGCGCGATACGCCCGACGCACTCGCCCAGTATGTGGCGCTGTTCGACCCGCGGCTGGTGGGGCTGACCGGCACGCCCGAGCAGATCGCCGAGGTGGCCGACGAATACAATGTCTACTACGCCCGCATCGAGGACGATGAAGACCCCACGCGCTACACCATGGACCATTCGGTCTACACCTACCTGGTGGGGCCGGACGGCGCGGTGCGCAACGTCTTCACCAACGGCCAGACGGCCGAGCAGATCGCCGAAGCGGTGACGGCGGAGGTCGAGGGCGGCGGATCGGTGTAGCCGGCCGCCGGCGGTGCGGCCGCCACCCGTGCCTGCCGACCGTGCCTGCCACCCGTGCCTGCCACCCGTGATTGTCATCCTCACCGGCGTGGGGCAGGGTGGCGCATGGCGCAAGCGCCTCCTGTGGCCTCGGCGGATTTAGCGACGTGACCGACAAAGTTGCCTTCATCACCGGCGTCACCGGCCAGGA
>JAGQRL010000091.1:0-27379 GCA_020425485.1 Rhodospirillaceae bacterium | reverse complement strand
ACGAGCACGAGACGCGCTTCTTCCTGCACTACGGCGACCTGACGGATACCTCCAACCTGATCCGCCTGATCCAGGAAGCCCAGCCCACCGAGATCTACAATCTGGCGGCCCAGAGCCACGTGGCGGTGAGCTTCGAAACCCCGGAATACACCGGCAACGCCGATGGGCTGGGCACGCTGCGCCTGCTGGAAGCCCTGCGCGTGCTGAAGATGACCGACCGGGTGCGCTTCTATCAGGCGTCCACGTCGGAGCTGTTCGGCAACGCCACCGAAGCCCCGCAGCGCGAAACCACCGCCTTCCAGCCGCGCTCGCCCTACGGGGCCGCCAAGCTCTACGCCTACTGGATCACCGTGAACTACCGGGAGGCCTACGGCATCCACGCTTCCAACGGCATCCTGTTCAACCACGAAAGCCCGATGCGCGGGGAAACCTTCGTCACCCGCAAGATCACCCGCGCGGTGGCGAGCATCGAGCGCGGCCGCCAGCGCGAGCTGTGGCTCGGCAACCTGGATGCGCGGCGCGACTGGGGGCATGCCCGCGACTATGTGGAGGGCATGTGGATGATCCTGCAGCACCCCACGCCGGACGACTACGTGCTGGCCACCGGGCGCGCCCATTCGGTGCGCGAGTTCGTGGAACTGGCCTTTGCCGAAGTGGGCCGCACCATCGAATGGTCGGGCAGCGGCGTGGAGGAAGTGGGGCGCGATGCCAAGAGCGGTGAGGTGATGGTGCGCATCGACCCGCGCTACTACCGCCCGACGGAGGTGGAGTTCCTGCTCGGCGATCCCTCCAAGGCGGCGAAGACGCTGGGCTGGCGCCACACCACGACGCTGGAGGAGATGGTGGCGGAGATGGTCGCCACCGACCTGGAGCTGGTGGAGCGTGACGCCTGGCGGCGCGACCGCACGGTCGATTGACCGCGGTGTCTGCGAGCCTCCCCTACCAACTGGCGGGCAAGCGGGTGTTCGTGGCCGGCCATCGCGGCATGGTCGGCTCCGCCCTGGTGCGGCGCCTGGCGGCGGAAGACTGCGAGATCCTCATCGTCGGGCGCGAACAGGTGGACCTGCGCGACCAGGCCGCCGTGGCCGGCTGGATGGCCGACCAGCGGCCCCATGCGGTGTTCCTGGCCGCCGCCAGGGTGGGCGGCATCCAGGCCAACGCCACCTATCCGGCCGATTTCCTGCACGACAACCTGGCAATCCAGACCAACGTGATCGGTGCGGCGGTGGCCACGGGCGTGGAAAAGCTGCTGTTCTTAGGCTCCTCGTGCATCTACCCCAAATTCGCGCCGCAGCCGATTGCCGAAGATGCGCTGCTGACCGGCCCCTTGGAGCCCACCAACGAGTGGTATGCCATTGCCAAGATCGCCGGGCTGAAGCTGTGCCAGGCCTATCGCCGCCAGCACGGGGCGGACTTCATTTCCGCCATGCCGACCAACCTCTACGGCCCCGGCGACAATTTCGACCTGGCGGCCAGCCATGTGGTGCCGGCCCTGCTGCGCAAGGCGCATGAGGCGAAGCTGAGCGGTGCCAAGGTGCTGCCGCTCTGGGGTACCGGCACGCCGCGGCGGGAATTCCTGCATGTGGACGATGCCGCCGACGCGCTGGTGCACCTGATGTGCCGCTATTCCGGGGAAAGCCACGTCAATGTCGGCGTCGGCGAAGACCTGCCGATCCTCGATCTGGCGGAGATGGTGTGCCGCACCGTGGATCTGGATGCGGAAATCGTCCTCGATCCCTCCAAGCCCGACGGCACGCCGCGCAAGCTGCTGGATATCTCCCGGCTGCGGGCGTCCGGCTGGCGGCCACGCCGCAGCCTGGCCGACGGGCTGGCAGACACCTACCGCTGGTTCGTGGAGCACGCGGCGTCGGGCCAGCTTCGGCTTTAGGGGTGAGCCAAGCCTATTCGGGATAGCCGAGCAGGGCGATGGCGGCCTGATAGTCGGCATTGCCACGGCAGGCGGCGAGCAGGTCGCCATCCACCGGCTTGCGCCGCACCGGGGCGATGGTCCTGGCCAGCGAGATGTCGCCGGTAACATGGGCGTTGTCCGCCCACGCCGCGGCATAGCCGGCATCGAACGGGATCTGCAGCCGCTCGCACAGCGTCCTCAGATGCTCGTCCGGCGCTTCGGTGAAATCCTCGTAGCGCACGAAACCGATCTCCACGCAGCGCTCGGCGAAGGCGCGATAGCCCCGCAGGTAGTCGGCAAGCGGAAGGCCCTGCATCACCGTCAGCCGTCTAAGGCTGAGCCACTGGTCGAGCGGATGGCGCACGGTCGTGGTCTGGATCACCTCGAACTGCGCTGCCAGCACGTCGGCCGTCGTCAGGGCGAAGGTGGGGCGCTCCAGGAACGGCGTTGCAGTGAAGTCCAGGTGGCTCCAATCGCGGATTAGCAAGGTGCCGTCGCGCGCCGCCAGATCCTCTGAAATGGCTTCGACGCTCTCCAGGAAGCGTTCGGCCGGGGTGGTGCCGAAAAGATGGGTGGTGCCGCTGGGCAGGCGGTACCAGGCCCAAGCCTGTTGGCGCGGGTCCAGCATGGCGGTCATCGACTGGAAAGCGGCATCGATCTGCTCGGCGTGCGGGTGCACTTCGCTCAGCAGATACACCCCGGCCATGGCCCCGAGGCATTTGGAAATAACCGTACCGCCGGACCGCGCCAGATGGTGCAGCACGCGCACGCGCGGCTTGGCGGCGGCGGCGCCGGGCTGGGCGGGTACCACTTCCGGCACCTCGCCGGGCGGCATGGCCGCAACCGCGGCGCCATCGGCGGACGGCTGCGCCACCCCCGCCGCCTGCCACATGCGGCCGAGCGCTTCGGCAAAATCGGCGCCGAACCGGGCGGCATCGCAGACGGGGCTTGCCAGGAAACGGTCACGCAAGCCGTTCCGCAGGCCGGCCAGACGATCGGGATCGGCGATCAGGCCGGCGGCCAGGTCCACGTAGTCGTCCTCCGTCTCCGCGATCAGCTCCGGCAGGCCCAGATTGCCGAGCAGGCTGGCACCGACCCGGGCGGCGTGGCGCTGACCGCGCAGGGTCACCACCGGCACCCCCATGGCCAGGGCCTCGCAGGTCGTCGTCGTGCCGTTGTAGGGGAAGGTATCCAGGCCCAGGTCGATCTCGTTGTAGGTGTCCATGTGGTCGTCCCACGACGCCTTCTTCTTTTCGATGATCACCCGCTCCCGATCGATCCCAACCTCCGCGAACTTCCGCAAGAACATCCGCTGATAGCTGTCGTCGTTGGCGTGGTAGAGCTTGATCAGGAAGCGCAGATCGGGCGCCCTGTCGGCGATGCGGGCCCAGCAGCGCATCAGCGCGTCGCTGTATTTGTGCGGGGCGTTGAACGAACCGACGGTGACCGGGCGATCGGGCCGTGGGCGGAGGGGCGGCAAGGGCGACAGCGGATCGTAGGCGTGGAAGCCGCGCGGCAGTCGCACCAGGGTTTCGGTCGACCAGCGGTCGGCCTCGCCCGGCGGGTCGGCAGCACCATCGCTGATGCGGTAGGCGATTTCCGGCACGCCCAGGGTTCCCGGATAGCCCAGATAGGTCGCCTGCACCGGGGCGGGCTGCATCTCGAACACATCGATGCGGTTGCCGCCGGTGTGGCCGGAGGTGTCGATCAGGATGTCCACCCGGTCCTCGGCGATCAGCTCGGCAATCTCCCGAGCCGGCAGGCCGAACACGGCGCGAAGCCGGTTGGCTTCCGCCTGGTAGATCCCAGTGATGTCGTCCGTCTTGTCCGATGCCGAGTAGAGGAAGACGTCGTAGCCGAGCTGGCGCAGCGCCTTCACCAGAGGGATGAGGAAGAACGACACCGAATGGCGGCGCAGCTCCGCGCTAAGGAAGCCGATGCGCCAGGGCGCCGGTTGCGCCGGCCGCTCCGGGCGCTCCACCGGGCTTGGCGACGACCCGGCCGACCGCACGGCCGCCATGGTGGCGACGGCAGTGTCGTGGATCTGCTGGTCGGTGTAGCTGCCGGACACGGTATAGAGCATCAGGCTGGAGGCCGCGGATCGCGCCTTCGGGTTCAGCTCCAACACTTTGCGGCAGGCATCGCAGGCAGCCTCGATCTCGCCGAAGCGCCACTGGATCGTGGCTTCGGTGGTCCAGGCGGTGGTGCTATCGGGCAGCAGTTCCAGGGCGCGGCGGTTGATGAACCGGGCCGCGTCCAGATGGCCGAACCGTTCCAGGTTCTCGGCAAAGAAGGTGAAGGTCAGGCCGAAATTCGGGGCGAGCTGGGTGGCCCGGGTGAACGCGGCCAGGGCGCGCTGGTCGTACTCGATTGTGTGTGCGACGCCCATGATCATCCAGGGCACGAAGGTGTGCGGCTGGCCCTTTGCCGCGATCTCCGCCGGTGCCAGCATTGCCGCGAACTGCTTCTGCTTCCACAGCCAGTACGCCACGATCCCGTTGGCGTAGGGATCGAGCGGCGCGAGCTTGAGGATCTCCCGCGCTTCGGCCATCGCGCGTTCGATGTGTCCCAGCCTGAGATGGATGTCGGCAAGCCGGCCCCTGGACTTGAGGTCATCGGGATCGACCTTCAGCCACGACGCCAGCTTGGCTTCCCAGGTCCTCAGCAGCTTGCGGTCGGCAATCCGGGTTTCGGCGACGAACCCCTCGGTGTTCAACACCGGCGGTGAGGGCTGGACGACTTTGGGGTTCGGCTTTGACATTCCCGGGCTTTCTTGCGGCGCGCACGGATACGTCGCCCCGGCGGGACGGCGCCGTTCAGGGTGAATGCCGAGTGTGAAGACTCGGTTAACCAAGAGTCCCCGCCGCCCGATGAAAACCGCAAGCGCAAGATCGCGTTAACCTTAAATATTCGTGGCGCTGGTGACTTGGAAACCGAAGGTCGCCGTCTACACCGGGGCCGAAGCGTTTAAGGGGTTATTAGCAATTGGCGGATAGGGTGGCCCGTAGCTGAGGTCACATCGACCCGCTGGCGCTTAATAGGAGCGTCTTTCGGCCCTCGCCGGGCCAACCCCCTCGAACCAAGGGAGCTTCCCAATGGCTGGTTTTTCCGTTCTCACCAACCCGCAAGCCGCCGCCGCCGTCTTGAACCTCAACAAGACGCTGTCGTCGTTGAATGAAACCCAGAACCGCATCAACACCGGTCTGAAGGTCGCGACGGCCAAGGACGATGCGGCGACGTTCGCCATCGCGCTTGGCATGCGCAGCGACGTGGCGGCCTACAAGCAGGTTCGTGAGAACCTGTCTCTCGGTCAGTCGACTCTCGGCACGGCGTCTGCCGCCGTCAGCCAGATCGGCGAAGAAATCTCCGCGATCAAGGAAAAGGTGACCCAGGCGGCCAACCTGGAAACCGGTCGCGACGAAGTTCAGCTCGCCATCGACAACGCGCTGAACAACATCCGCAACTACATCTCCGCCGCCAGCTTCAACGGCGTGAACCTGATCGACGGCACCGAGGACAAGATCGGCGAGACCTTCGATGTGGTGTCCTCGCTGACCCGCACCGATGCCGGCGTGCTGAGCCTGTCGAAGATCAAGGTCAACTATGAAGACCTGTCGGTCGACAATTCGGGCCGCGGCCTGAATGCCCTGGCCGGCGTGGACGTGACCGAAGGCAAGGCGACCGAAGAGATCGTCACGCGGACCGATGCGGTCAGCGCCGACCTGAAGTTCGCCTCCGGCGGCCTGACCGACGGTGAGCAGTTCGACCTGAACTATGTCGACGCCGATGGCAACGACCAGTCGCTGACCTTCACCACCTACTCCGCCGTTGCCGGCCAGACCGGCACCAATGCCGCAGTCGCCGCCACCGCCGGTTCTGTGGACACGAACGACAAGGCCGCAGTCGCGGTCACTTTCAGTGACGAGCTGGAAGCTCTGCTGGACGACGGCGGTGCCGATGCCGATGCCAATGAGATCGGTGCCGGCCTGACCCGGGTGGCCTTCACGCTGACGGTCGAAGGTGAAGCTTTCGACGCGTCGATCGACGTGTCCGCCGCGACCGACTCTGCGAGCATGCTGTCGATCCTGAACAACTCGGACTTCTTCACCACCCACCAGTTGACGGCGACGGGTGACGGCGACTCGCTGACGATTACCCAGGACAACGCCACCGACGACGTGGTGACGTTCACCAACGTCCTGGTCGAAGGCTCCGATGCCACCGAAGCGCAGCTTGCCAGCGACTTCGCCATCGTCGGCGGGTCTGCCCAGGCGGCGGCCGATAGCCTGAAGGAGAAGTTGGATACCCTGGCCCTGGACGGTGGTCCGCTGGCCGGCCTCGGCTTCACCTTCGACTCCACCACCACGTCCGGCACGCTGTCGGTTGCCCGCAGCCTGGCGGAGGGCGTTGGCCAGATCAAGGCCTTCTCCACCGGCACGGTGAACACCTTCACCACCGCGTCCGACACGTTCACGCTGAACGAATCCGACGGCAAGACCTCCCAGGTCGAGCTGGCGTTCAACAAGGAACTCGAAGCCGGCGACGTGATCCAGCTGACCTTCAACAACGGTGTGAACGACAAGACGTTCACCCTGGTGATTGGGGACAAGGGCGACACGACGACCACTTCGGGCGCCGAGGTCACGGGGTCCAACGGCAAGTACCACCTGGCCTACAGCGAAGTCGTGGCCAACGGCGGTGTTGCCCGGACGACCGACGAAGTCGCCACTGCGGTGTACAACGTGCTGTCGCAGGCCGGTTCCGCCACGTCGACGGCGGCCGGGGCCCTGGTCGGTGACATCAACGACTTCCTGAACAGCGGTACCGGTACGGCTGCCACCACCGACACCCTCGGCGGCAACAGCGACGCGGCCTTCAAGCTGCAGCTGAACGGTGACACCATCACCATCACCGATACCGATCAGCGTGCGTCGGGGGCGTCTGATGCCTTCTCGATCAGCGCGTTCAACATGGACAGCTCGACCGGCGGCAGCCTCGACTTCGACGCGATGCTGAAGGCCATCGACGCGGCCGAGACCACCCTGAAGCAGGTCTCCGCCCGCATCGGTGCGGCCGAAAGCTCGCTGGAAAGCCAGGCCGACTTCATGGACGAGCTGACCAAGGCCGTGAACGACGGTATCGGCACCCTGGTCGACGCCAACATGGCTGAAGAGAGCGCCCGGCTGCAGGCCCTGCAGGTGCAGCAGCAGCTCGGCCTCCAGGCCCTGTCCATCGCCAACCAGCAGCCGCAGTCGATCCTGGGCCTGTTCCAGTAAGCTGAGGCTGACGCCGGGCAACCGGCGACGAGACCAAAGGGGGGAGGGAAGCTTCGGCTTCCCTTCTCCCGGTTTCGCTTTCGGCGGGCGACGCGGAGCCAGATGCAGCGTAGGTGATCCACCCGGCCGCACACTCCATCCGCTACTTTTTCGGGGTTTTGACTATAATACTTTGCTCTTTCCCCGAGATTGAGCGAGTTTGCCTTTATTACTGAAGATTAACCATGATGCCGTCCGCCAATAGAGCTGGGCGGTATTTGTCATTTTGGGGATTGGCAAGGCCCAATTCGGAAAATTTTGGAGATTCCTGCATATTTATTCTTGCGCATGGTGTGACGTCTTGGTATAGTCCCTAGTGGTGTAATTTAGGGCTAAGACCATGTTCGACGTAATCCCATCCGCACTGCCACGGCCTGCATGGCCGGGTACCCCTGGAGGGGTGCCGGCAGCAGTCGCGGCTGCAGGGTTCGCCGAAGCTGAGCTGGGAACAGCAGCTGTATCCGCACCGGAGGAATCCGGAAGCCTGGAGGGCGAATCCGGCCACGATTTGGGCAGCAACGTCGTCGTCGCAGAAGAGGTGGAAGCCGAGGCGACGGAGGCGGAGCCGACCGACGAAATCGACCAGCCGAAGAAGCATGCAGCACGCCTGTTCTCCGAACTTTGGCGCGCCCAGGTTGACCCGGAAAACCTCAACGTGTTCACCGAAATCGTGAACCCGTTCACGCGATCCGCCATGTATCGGTTGCCGCCGTTGCAGCTTTCCGAACAGGCGATCAGCGAAAGCCGGTCGATCAGCCGCCAGGAGTATCAGCAGCTCTCGGTGGACGGTGAAGTGTAGTCGCCTCTTCACGGATTGAGGACGGGCGCCCCTGGCGCCCGGCCGGACGAACATGGATTGGAGAACGCCGGCGGATCGCGGTCCGCCGGTTTTTCTATGCCCGCACCTGGCGCCACAGGCGGTCCACCACATCGGCCAGCCGCTCCAGATCGTCCGGGCGCGACAACCGATGGTCGCCGTCCTTCACCAGCAGCGCTTCGGCGTCGGGGTGGCGCCAGGCCTGGACCAGCCGCAGCGACAGGCCGAAGGGCACATCGGGATCGGCCAGCCCGTGCAGCGCGCGCAGCGGCGCCGGCACGTCGATGGGGCCGGTGAGCACGCGGTGGTGCTGGCCCTCCTCCACCAGGCGGCGGCCGATGGGGTAGGGCCCGTCGCCGTAGCGGCTGGGCCGCGGCGTCCAGCCCTGGCGCGCAAGGTCGGCCTTCTGGGTGGCGGTCAGTGCCGGGCGCAGCAGCAATTCGGTGAAATCGGGTGCTGCCGCCACCGTCACCATGCCGGCCACCCTGCCGGGGCGGGCGCGTGCGGCCAGGGTGGCGATCCACGCGCCCATGGAACTGCCCACCAGCAGGCAGGGGCCGTGCACAACTTCGTCGAGCATGGCCAGCGCATCGTCACGCCACTCGCCGATGGTGGCATCGACGAAAGCGCCGTCGGAAGCGCCGTGGCCGCGGTAGTCGAACCGCAGGAAGGCACGGGCCTCCGCGCGGCAGCGTTCGTCGAGGAAACTGGCCTTGGTGCCGTCCATGGTGGAGGCGAAACCGCCGAGAAACACGATTGTCGGCCCGGCACCGGCATGCAGGTGATAGCCGAGCGCCGGCCGCCCGGGTAGGCTCAACCGGCGGGGTTGCTGCGGGTCCGGCACGGCTGATGCGCCGGCTGCGGCGTGCGGTGTGTCTTGACACCCCTTCGTGCCACTTGCATCTGTCTCACACATCCAACTTGGGACTGGGTCTATGACGGAAGCACTTGCGGAGCCGGGTGTCAGCATTCGGCTGCCGGACGGATCGGAACGACACTACGCGCAGCCGGTGGGCGGTGCGGATGTTGCCGCGTCGATTTCCAAGAGCCTCTCCAAGGCGGCCATCGCCGTCAAGATCGATGGCGCGCTGCGCGATCTCACCACCCCCGTGCCCAACGGCGCGACCGTGGAGATCATCACCCGCGACAGTGCTGAGGCCCTGGAGATGATCCGCCACGACGCCGCCCACGTGATGGCGGAGGCGGTGCAGACCCTGTTCCCCGGCACCCAGGTGACCATCGGGCCGCCGATCGAGAACGGCTTCTACTACGATTTCTCGCGCCCCGAGGCGTTCTCGGCGGAAGACCTGGCGGCGATCGAAGCGAAGATGCGGGAGATCGTGAAGCGCGGCGAACCCTTCGTGCGCGAGGTGTGGGACCGCAACGAGGCCATCGACTATTTCGAAAAGGCCGGCGAGCGCTACAAGGCGGAGATCATCCGCGACCTGCCGGAAAGCGAGACGATCACCGTCTACCGCCAGGGCGGCTGGCTCGACCTGTGCCGCGGCCCGCATCAGCCCACCACCGGCCATGTCGGCCAGGCGTTCAAGCTGATGAAGGTGGCCGGTGCCTATTGGCGCGGCGATTCCAAGAACGAGATGCTCCAGCGCATCTACGGCACCGCCTGGCGCAGCGACAAGGAACTGAAGGACTACCTGGAGCAGCTTGAGGAAGCCGAACGGCGCGACCACCGCCGCCTCGGCCGCGAGATGGACCTGTTCCACTTCCAGGAAGAAGCGCCGGGCCAGCCCTTCTGGCATGACAAGGGGTGGACCATCTACACCGCGCTGCTCGACTTCATGCGGCGCAAGATCCGCCGCAAGGGCTACACCGAGGTGAACACGCCGCAGTTGCTGGACAGCACCTTCTGGCACCAGTCCGGCCACTGGGACAAATACCGCGACAACATGTTCATCCTGCAGCGCGAGGAAGCCCACGACGCAGCGCTGAAGCCGATGAGCTGCCCGGGGGCGGCCCAGCTCTACCGCCATACCGTGCACAGCTACCGCGACCTGCCCATCCGCATGGCGGAGTTCGGCAAGGTGTTCCGGCGCGAAGCCAGCGGCGCCCGCCACGGGCTGATGCGCGTGCAGTCCTTCACCCAGGACGACGCCCACATCTTCTGCACCGACGAGCAGCTCGAAGACGAGGTCGTCGGCATGGCCGAGCTGATCGAGGAGGTCTATGCCGATCTCGGCTTCACCGATGTGATGGTGAAGTTCGCCACCCGGCCGGACCAGCGCATCGGCGCCGATGCCGATTGGGACCGGGCGGAAGCGGTGCTGCACAAGGCTTGCCAGCGCATCAGCCTGAACTGGGAGATGAACCCCGGCGACGGCGCTTTTTACGCTCCCAAGCTGGACTTTTATTTGCGCGATGCCATCGGCCGGTCGTGGCAGTGCGGCACCATTCAGGTGGACATGAACATGCCCCACCGTCTGGGCCTCGCCTATGTCGACGAAGCCGGCGAGCGGCGCACGCCCAACATGGTGCACCGGGCCATCCTGGGCTCGGTGGAGCGCTTCATGGGGGTGATGCTGGAGCATTATTCCGGCCGCCTGCCGCTGTGGCTGGCGCCGGTGCAGGCGGTGGTGGCCACCATCACCAACGAGGCCGATCCCTATGCCGAAGAGGTGGCAGCTTTGTTGCGTGCCAAGGGCCTGCGGGTGGAAGCGGACCTAAGAAACGAAAAGATCAACTACAAGGTGCGCGAACATAGCGTCGCCCGGATCCCGCTTCTGGTCGTCGTCGGCAAGCGCGAGGCGGAGGAACGGACGGTCGCATTGCGCCGTTTGGGCGGTTCCGCACAAGAAATTCTTGCTCTCGACGCCGCGATTCTTACACTTGTAGAAGAAGCCGCAGAACCCGATCAGGGGATCGCTGCTTCGTCGAGCGATCCGACACACTGAGGGGCATGTCGGAATTCTAGTCTGAGTAGCAACGATGGAGGGACTCCATAGCTAGGACACCTGTGACGACGCCACCGGCGAAAGACGGCCCGCGCGTGAACGGAGATATCACCGTGCCAAAGGTCCGTCTGGTGGCTCCCGATGGAACCATGGTCGGCGTCGTCGGCATTCGCGAGGCGCTTGAGGCAGCCGCGCAAATTGGATTGGATCTGGTCGAAGTATCACCCAATGCGGACCCCCCGGTCTGCAAGGTGCTCGACTACGGAAAATATAAGTACGAGGCGCAGAAAAAGAAAAACGAAGCCCGCAAGAAGCAGAAGGTCATCGAAGTCAAAGAGATCAAGCTGCGTCCGAACATCGATACCAACGACTACGAGATCAAGCTGCGCAACGCGCGGCGCTTCCTCGATGATGGCGACAAGGTCAAGGTAACGCTGCGGTTCCGGGGGCGGGAAATGGCCCACCAGGAGCTGGGGATGAACGTGCTCACACGGGTGCGCGACAACCTGGAAGGCCTCGCCAAGGTCGAGCAGATGCCGAAGATGGAAGGCCGCCAGATGATCATGGTGCTGGCGCCCCGTTAGGGCCCGGCACCGGCGGCAGCCCCGCGTGCGTCGGGTCCACCGCACACATTGCAACCGATCGTTCGGCGGCCGACCCGGCGGGCAGCCGGCTGGCGCGTCCGGGCGGCCGGCCCATTGAGACCACCGGGGGTGCCATGCGGCTGAAGGACAGGTCGGCCATCGTTACCGGGGCGGCCATGGGCATCGGGGCGGCGTGTGCCGAGGTGTTCCTGGCCGAAGGCGCGCGCGTCGCCATCGTCGACATCGATGCCGAAACCGGCACCGCCCTGGCGGCGCGGCTGGCGGCCACCTATCCCGACCGGGTGATCTTCCAGCCCGCCGACGTGTCCGATGCCGCCGCCGTCACCGCGGCGGTGGATGCGGCCGAAGCCGCCTTCGGCACGGTGGATGCGCTGGTGAACGCCGCGGCCATCGTGCGCAAGGGCACGGTGGTGGACCTGGACCCGGCGGATTTCGAGTTCGTGTTCCGCGTCAATCTGCTGAGCGGCTTTTTGATGGGCCAGCAGGTGGCCAAGCGCCTGGTGGCGGCGGGGCGGCCCGGCGCCATCGTCAACCTGTCCTCCGTCAACGGCCAGGTGGCGATCGCCGACCAGACCGCCTATGTGGCCATGAAGGGCGGGGTCAACCAGCTCACCAAGGCGATGGCCCTGGCGCTCGCCCCCCACGGCATCCGCGTCAACGCCGTGGCCCCCGGCTCGATCCGTACCGAAATGTTCGCCAAGGTGGCGAACAACCCCGCCATCTTGCGCTCCACGCTGTCGCGCACACCGCTGGGCCGGCCGGGCGAGCCGGCGGAGGTGGCCAAGCTGTGCGCCTTCCTGGCCAGCGACGATGCGGCCTATATCACCGGCGAGGTGGTGGTGATCGACGGCGGGCGGATGGCGCTCAACTACACCGTACCGGTGCCCGAAGGGGCCGTGGACGGCGGCTGACGCGGGCGGCCTTCCTGCCGCATCCCCGATGGAGAAGGACGCAAGGCCCATGCGTACGGGCGGACAACTGGTCGTCGACAGTCTGAAGGCGGAAGGCGTCAGGCGCGTCTTTTGCGTGCCGGGCGAAAGCTACCTGGCGGTGCTGGATGCGCTGTACGACAGCGGCATCGCGCTCACCGTCTCCCGCCAGGAAGGCGGAGCGGCCTTCATGGCCGATGCCTGGGGCAAGCTGACCGGCCGGCCCGGCGTCGCCATGGTCACCCGCGGGCCCGGCGCCACCAACGCCGCCTGCGGTGTCCACGTCGCCCAGCACGACGGCACGCCGATGCTGCTGCTGGTGGGCCAGGTCGCCCGCGGCCACCGCCATCGCGGCGCCTTCCAGGAGGTCGACTACCGCGACTTCTTCGGCGGCATGGCCAAGTGGGTGGCCGAGGTGGACACGGCCGAGCGGGTGCCGGAGATGATGAGCCGCGCCTTCCATGTCGCCCAATCGGGCCGGCCGGGGCCGGTGGTGCTTGCCCTGCCGGAGGACATGCTGCGGGAGACGGCGGAGACCACGGCGGTATCCGGCCGCGCCCCCATCGCCAGGCCGGCGCCGGCTTCGGCCGATCTCAGCCGGCTTGCCGGGCTGCTGGCGGTCGCCGAGCGGCCCGTGCTGGTGCTGGGCGGTGCGCCGTGGACGGCCGATGCGGTGGTGCAGATCGCCCATTTCGCCGAACGCCAGGCCCTGCCGGTGGTGGCGACCTTCCGCCGCCAGATGCTGTTCGACCATCTGCACCCCAACTATGCCGGCGACCTGGGGCTCGGTGCCAACCCCGCGCTGATCGAACGCATCGCCACCGCCGACCTGCTGATCGTGGTGGGGGATGCGCTGGCGGAAGTGCCGAGCCAGGGCTACACGCTGCTGGACATCCCGGAGCCCAGCCAGGCGCTGGTGCATGTGCTGCCCGATGCGGCGGAACTGGGGCGCGTCTACCGGCCCGACCTGCCGATCCAGGCCAACCCCATCGCCTTCGCCGCGGCGGTCTCCCGCCTGCCGGGGGCATCGCCGACGCCGGCCCGTGCGGAGCGCGTGGCCGAAGCCCATGCCGCCTACCTGGCGTGGAGCGAAACGGTGCCGGAAATGCCGGGGCGCCTGCAGATGGCCGGGGTGATCGAAGCCCTGCGCGCGCGGCTGGCACCCGATACCATCATCGCCAACGGGGCCGGCAACTTCGCTGCCTGGCTGCACCGCTTCTGGCGCTACCGGCGCTTTGCCACCCAGGTTGCCCCCACCTCCGGCACCATGGGCTATGGGCTGCCGGCGGCCATCGCCGCCAAGCTCGCCTTTCCCACCGCACCGGTGGTGTGCTTTTCCGGCGACGGCGACTTCCAGATGACGGGGATGGAGTTCTCCACCGCGGTGCAGGCGGAAGCCGCCGTGGTGGTGCTGGTGATCGACAACGGCATCTACGGCACCATCCGCATGCACCAGGAGCGTGCCTATCCCGGCCGGGTGATCGCCACCAGGCTGGAAAACCCGGACTTCGCCGCCCTGGCTGTGGCTTGCGGCGGCTACGGCGAGCGGGTGGAGACCACCGATGACTTCGGGCCGGCCTTCGACCGGGCGGTGGCCAGCGGCAAGCCGGCCATCCTCCACCTGCTCATCGATCCGCGCGCCATCGCCCCCGGCAAGGTGCTGCCGGAGGGCTGAGCGGCCGCCCCATTGAGGATCGATCCGGCTAGGGGTTGCGGCCGCGCTCCAGCAGCAAGGTGAGCTGATCGCGGCTGAGGAACCCGGTCGCCTCCGCACCGATGCTCTGCTGCCACTCGCCGATGATCTGCCGGCTGTGCGGCCCCAGTACGCCGTCGGGCACGCCGATGTTGAAGCCGAGATTGGCGAGGGCCTGCTGCACGTCCCACGCCTGGCGCCAGGAAATCGCCAGCGGCTCGGTGCCGGACGGCGGCGGCCCCGCCACCAGGGCCGCCACGGTGGAACCGGGGACGGCGCCCACGATCGCCCCTTCGGCCACGGGATTGTTCGCTTCGGCCGGCACCGGATTGGCCGGCGGCACGGCGACGGGGGCCGCGGCGACCGTCGCGGGGGTCCCGTTGTCGGGCAGTTGCAGGGCCGTCCTCACCTCCGGGGCCGCGTCGGCGGCCTGGCCGGCATCGGCATAGGGGGTCGGCGCTTCGGATCCCGGCGGTCCGGGAACGGCGGTCGGCAGGCGCTCCGTCGGTTCCGCCCCGCGGGCGGCGGCAGGCAGCTCCCCGACTGCGGGGGATCCCGGATCGACCCCGCGGTCCAGTGCTGCGTGGTCGCCGTCCACATAGTCGCCGATCACGGTGGGCAGCCGGGTCACGTCGCCATACACCTGGGGCACCTGCGCCCCGTTGGTTGCCTGGTCGACGGCCTGCTGAACCTGGCGCAGCAGGTTGCCCAATGGCCGGTCGACATCCTCAAAGGCGGTGTCGAGCGCCACTGCGAAGGGACCCTGGAACAGGATGCCGTAGGGGAACTGCCGGTCCGGCGCGTCCGACAGGCCGACCAGCACGCGTTCCGGCACGCTGAGCGGCGGGGCCAGGCCGGCGGCTTCGCCCTGCAGTCCGTTGGGCCAGGCGCCGTCGATCAGCACCAGGCCCAGCGTTCGCGCCGGCGATACCGCGGAAATCAGGTCCGACAGGGGCACGCTGCCCGACCACCATTCCGGCTGGGCCAGCGGCGACAGGTCCACGCCCAGCAGGTAGGTGCGGTGGCCATGCTGCTGGGCGAGCCCGAAATAGGCCGTCACCACCACCTCGGTCGATGCCGCCTGTTCCGACAGCGTCGCCAGCACCGCGAACAGCTCGCGCGCCGACAGATCGAAGCGCAGATCGACCTCGAAGCCGGCCGCTTCCAACTGCCGGGCGAAGGCGCGCGCATCCACCGAAGCGGTGCGCACCGGCGACAGGTCCTCGTAGGCGGTATTGCCGACGACAAGCGCAATGCCGTTGGCCTCCGCCGCCGGTGCCGACAGCCCGATGACGGCGCTCGCCAGCCCGGCGGCGAGGGCTGCGAACAGCCGCTGCCGGCTGGAGGGGGCGGCCGCGACGGCGCGTCGCCCGCCCGCTGTGGTGTTCGGTCGCAATCTAGCCACGAAAACCCCGTTCGCTCGGTGCCGCCGGACCCTGGTGTCCGTTCCTACCATGCCACCGTGCGAACCGGCACGCCAACCGGGCGCGCAAGGTATGCCGCGGGATGTGATGGCGGTGGTTCCGGCATTGGGAGATGTGTCACAGTCGAAACATGCGATATCGGAATGTCGGCGTGCGGTGGGCGGGACCGGAGCCCCTGGACCGGACACGCGCAAGCATGCAAGGCGGCAGGCCGAGGGAGGATGACGATGGGGTTGCGGCTCAAGTTCAATCTGGTGCTCCTGGGGACCTTCCTCATCGGGATCGCCATTGCCGCCGGGCTGCTGCTGCCGATGATCCGCGACAACGCCCGCGCCTCGGTGATGGAAAGCGCGCGCATCATGATGGAAAGCGCGCTGGCGATTCGCGGCTACACCGCCAGCCAGATCCGGCCCTTGCTGGAACCCCTGATGGAAGACCGCTTCCTGCCCCACAGCGTGCCCTCCTTCGCCGCCCAGACGAATTTTCAGGCGCTGCGCGACCGCTTCCCGGAATACTCCTACAAGGAGCCGGCGCTGAACCCGACCAACCTGGCCGACCGCGCGACGGACTGGGAAGCCGATATCATCAACGCCTTCCGCAATGACTCCACCCTTGATGAGATCTCCCTGGTGCGCGATACGCCGACCGGGCAGAGCCTGGTGCTGGCGCGCCCCATCACGGCATCGAGCCAAGCCTGCCTGACCTGCCACAGCGTGCCGGAAAACGCACCGCCGACGATGATCGACATGTATGGCAGCCAGAACGGCTTCGGCTGGACCCTGGGCGACGTGATTGCCGCCCAGGTGGTGTCGGTGCCGATGACGCTGCCGATGAGCCGGGCGTGGACCACCTTCGCCTCGCTGATGGGGGCGCTGGCAGCGGTGTTCCTGATGGTCGGCGTCGGCCTCAACCTGCTGCTCAACCGCGTCGTCATCCGGCCGGTGGTGCGCATCGCGCGGATGGCCGAGGAGGTCAGCCTGGGACGCGGCGACGTGCCGGAATACCATCACAAGGCGCGCGACGAGATCGGCATCCTGGCGACCTCGTTCAATCGCATGAGGCGCAGCCTGGAGAGCGCCATGAAGCTCCTGAATGACTAGCCAGAACGACCAAGAGGGGCAGACCCGGCTCACCTCCAACCCCTTCGCCCGGCCGCGCCATCTGGGCCGCTACCGGCTGGAGCGCGAGTTGGGCCGCGGTGCCATGGGCTCCGTCTACCTGGCGGTGGACGAGACCATGGACCGACGGGTCGCCCTGAAGACCATCCACCCCGCCCTGCTGGGCAGCGAGGAGCGGCAGGACTGGCTGGACCGCTTCTTGCGCGAAGCGCGGGCGGCGGCGCGCTGCCTGCACCCCAACATCGTCACCGTGTTCGACTTCGGCGACCACGACGGCGTGCCCTACATCTCCATGGAATATGTGGACGGCCAGCCGGTGCGCACGCTGCTGACCCAGCGCGGCAACCTGACGGTGGAACAGGCGGTTACGGTCGTCGGCCAGGTGCTGGCCGCCCTTGCCGAAGCCCACGCCCAGGGCGTCATCCACCGCGACATCAAGCCCGCCAACGTGCTGCTCACCCACAACGGCACGGTGAAGGTCACGGATTTCGGCATCGCCCGGCTGGATACGGCCAACTGGTCGGGCGTCGGCACCATGGTCGGCACGCCGTCCTACATGTCGCCCGAGCAGTTCTCCGGCGATCCGGTGGATGCGCGGACGGACGTGTTTTCCGTGGGCGTGCTGCTGTACGAGCTGCTCACCGGGGGCAAACCGTTCCCCGGCAAGAAGCTCAACGACATCATGACCACCATCATGGAGAAGGATCCGCGCGATCCGGCCGAGCTGGGGGTGGCGGTGCCGCCGGGGCTGATGCGGGTGGTGTCCACGGCACTCAACAAGTCGCCCAAGGACCGCTACTCCACGGCGGATGCCTTTCGCACCGCGCTGATGTCGTGGTCGGCGCCCCAGCAGGCGACGACGGTCAGGGAGCGCCTGGTGGTACCGCCGATACCGGCAACGCCACCGCCGGCCCAGGTGCGGCCGGCCGCGGACATTCCCCAGGCGGTGCTGGACGATGCCGCAAAAATCCTCGCCACCCTGATCGGCCCGCTGGCGCGGGTACTGGTGGACAAGCAGTCGGCCCTGGCGACGGATATCGGCGACTTCTATGCCCGGCTCGCCACCTCCATCGCCGACGAGAACGACCGTCGCGCCTTCCTCAGGCGCGGCGAGCGGGTGGCCGCACGGGCCGCCGGCCTGCCCGATCCCGGCCGCAGCACGCTCAGCGGTACGGGCACCGCCACCGGCACCACCGGATCCAGCCCGGCCACCTGGCTCGATCCCGGCGTGCAGAAGCGGCTAACCGACGCACTCCTGCCCGCCGTCGGCCCCATGGCCGGCCACATCGTCCGCCGCGAATCCCGCAGTGCCACCGGCGTGCCGGACCTGGTGCAGCGGCTGGCCCAGCACATCCCCGAAGGCCCCGACCGCAAGGCGTTCTTCCGAACCCTCGGGATCAAGGGCTAGACCCCACGTCCAATCCGTTCATGGGCTCGCCAACGGGCCATTGCTGCACTGCCATAGGCTTGCCGCAAGGCTGTGGTGATCTGTCGACGTCAGCGAGAGAGCCGCTGTGCGGGCTGCGAGCTTGAATAGGTGCAAGAAAGGTACGGTCATGCTAAGCCTGCTAAGGCTCGTCGGGCCGGCTGAGATTTCGGCGCCCGTGGATCCGGCGTACCCTTCGCGCAGGTAAGCGCGGGTAAGCCCAAGCCCTCTGCGCTGCATCGGCCAGGGGGCGGTCGCGGAGGATGGACGCGTACGACCACGGCGAGAGGCCGCCGCTCCGGAGGTTCGGACCATCATGTCCCGTTCGCTATTCATCGCGCTGGCTTGCGCCATCGGTGCCGCTGTCTGGATCCTGTCCGGCCAGTTCGACGGCTCGGTGTCGGATGCCGATGCCGAAGCGGCGGTGGCGTCCGGCGATGCCGCCGCGGAGGCGGATGCCGAACCGGCGGAAATCATACGTACGGTACGCGTACGCCCCAGTGCCGCCGAGCCTTTCGAAGACCTGCTGGTGCTCTACGGCCGCACGGTGGCCGACCGCACGGTGGACGTGCGCGCCCAGATCGACGGGCAGGTGGTGGAGGTGGCGGCCGAACGCGGCGACACGGTGACGGCCGGCCAGGTGCTGGTGCGCCTGGCGACCGACGAGCGCGCCGCCCGCGTGGCCCAGGGCGAGGCTCTGGTGGCCCAGCGCGAAGCCGAACATCAGGCGGCCGCCCGCCTCAACCAGAGCGGCTACCGCTCGGCCACCGATCTGGCAGCCGCCCAGGCGGCACTGGATGCCGCGCGCGCCGATCTGGAACTGGCGCGCCTGCAACTGGCGCGGCTGGAAATCGTGGCCCCCTTCGATGGCCGGCTGGACGAACGCGCCGTGGAACTGGGCGATTTCGTCGATATCGGCCAGACGGTGGCCACAGTGGTGGATCTCGACCCCATCCGCGTGGTCGGCCAGGTGTCCGAACGCCATCTCGGCGAGGTCGATACCGGCGAAACGGCGAGCGTGCTGCTGCTCGACGGGCGGGTGGAAGAAGGCGTCGTTTCCTATGTCGGTGCCACCGCCGACGCGGTCACCCGCACCTTCCCGGTGGAAGTGGAAATCGCCAACCCGGACGCCACGCTGATTTCCGGCGTGACGGCGGAGATCAGCATCCCCGTCGCCCGGGTGATGGCCCACCGGGTGTCGCCCGGCATCCTGACGCTGGACGACAACGGGGTGATCGGCCTGCGCGCGGTGGATGGCGACGGCGTGGTGGTGTTCTACCCGGTGGACATCGTCGGCGGTTCGGCGGAAGCGGTGTGGCTGAGCGGCCTGCCGGAGACGCTGGACGTGATCGTGGTGGGCCAGGACTTCGTGATCGCCGGCCAGCACGTGAACGCGGTGGAGGGGGCCGATCCCGCCGACGCCGCGGCGGAGGACGCGGCACCTGAGGGCGCCGAAGCCGAGGGGTCGTAGACCATGTCCGCGCTGATCGATTGGGCGATGCAGCGCAACCGCGTGGTGGTGCTGCTGCTGGTGTTCCTGCTGATCACCGGGCTGGCCACCTACATGGAGATCCCCAAGGAATCGAACCCCGACATCGACATCCCGATCATCTATGTGTCGATGAGCCTGGACGGCGTGTCGCCGGAAGATGCCGAGCGGCTGATGGTGCGGCCCATGGAGGAGGAGCTGCGCGGCATCGAAGGCATCAAGGAGATGACCGCCACCGCCTATGAGGGCGGCGCCAACGTGGTGCTGGAGTTCGATGCCGGCTTCGATCCCGATCAGGCGGAAAGCGATGTGCGGGTGGCCGTGGACCGGGTGCGGCCGGACCTGCCGTCCGACATGGACGAGCCCACCGTCACCCAGGTGAACATCAACCTGTTTCCCATCATCACCGTGGCGCTGTCCGGCGACCTGCCAGAACGCACGCTGCTGCGCCTCGCCCGGGCGCTGCGCGACGACCTGGAAAGCCTGCCGAGCGTGCTGGAGGTGAACATCGGCGGCAACCGCGATGAGACGGTGGAGGTGATCGTCGATCCGCTGCTGATCGAAAGCTACGGCATCAACGGCGCCGATGTGCTGCAGATCTTCAGCCGCTCCAACCGCCTGGTGGCCGCCGGCACGCTGGATGCGGGCGCCGGCCGCTTTGCGGTGAAGGTGCCGGGGCTGATCGAGGACCTGGACGACATCCTGGGCATGCCCATCGCGGTGAACGGCGATGCGGTGGTGGAGCTGCGCGACATCGCCACCATCCGCCGCACCTTCGCCGACCGCACCAGCTTCGCGCGCATCGACGGGCTGCCCGCGGTAACGCTGGAGGTGGTGAAGCGCACCGGCGAGAACGCCATCGAGACGGTGGAGGCGATCCGCCAGACGGTGGCGGCCGCCCAGCTGGATTGGCCGGAAGGCGTGCAGGTGGCCTTCGGGCAGGATGCGTCGGAAGAAATCCGCATCATGCTGACGGACCTGCAGAACAACGTGATCAGCGCCATCCTGCTGGTGATGGTGGTGATCATCGCGGTGCTGGGCCTGCGCTCGGCCCTGCTGGTCGGCCTCGCCATCCCCGGCTCCTTCCTCACCGGCATCCTGGTGCTGGGGCTGATGGGCCTTACCGTCAACATCGTGGTGCTGTTCGCGCTGATCCTGGCGGTGGGCATGCTGGTGGACGGCGCCATCGTGGTGGTGGAGTTCGCCGACCGCCGCATGGCCGAAGGCATGGACCGCTGGGGGGCCTATGGCGATGCCGCCAAGCGCATGGCCATGCCGGTGGCCGCCTCCACGCTGACGACGCTTGCCGCCTTCTTCCCGCTGCTGTTCTGGCCGGGCGTGGTGGGCGAGTTCATGGTGTTCCTGCCGATCACGCTCACGGCCACCCTGTGGGCCTCGCTGGCCATGGCGCTGGTGTTCGTGCCCACCGTCGGCGCCCTGGTCGGCAAGACGGAGGCCAACCCCAAGCGGGCGCGTTCGTTGGCCGCCGGCGAGGATGGGCCGATGCACGCCATCGGCGGCGGGCTGGGGTTCTATCTGCTGTGCCTGCGCGGCGCGCTGCGCCACCCGGTGAAGATCCTGCTGCTCGCCTTCGCCGGGCTGGTCGGCGTGTGGGTGCTGTTCGGCATCTTCGGCCGCGGCGTGGAGTTCTTCCCGGCGGTGGAGCCGGAGCAGGTGATTGTGCTGGTGCACGCCCGCGGCAACCTGGCGATCGAGGAGCAGGACGCGCTGGTGCGCGAGGTGGAAGAGCGCGTGCTCGCCTTCTCCGACGAGTTCGACATGGTCTACACCCGCGCCGGCAGTGCCGGTGCCGGCGGCCTGGGCGGCTTCGGCGAGGACGTGGCGGCCGACGTGATCGGCCGCATCTTCATCGAATTCCGGCCGTGGGAGGAACGCCGCCCGGCCGCCGAAATCCAGGCGGATATCCGCGCGGCCACGGCCGATGTGGCCGGCGTGGTGGTGGAAACCCGCGAACCGGAGCAGGGGCCGCCCACCGGCCGGCCGGTGCAGGTGGAGCTGGCGTCGCGCGATCCCGACCTGCTGCCGGCGGCGGTGGAACGGGTGCGCGACTTCATGGACCACCTGCCGGGCCTGGTGGATGTGGAGGACGACCGGCCGATCCCCGGCATCGAATGGCAGGTGGATGTGGACCGGGCGCGCGCCGCCCGCTTCGGGCTCGATCTGGCGGCGGTGGGCGATGCCATCAAGCTGGTTACGAACGGGCTTACCGTCGCCTCCTACCGGCCCGACGACAGCGACGACGAGATCGACATCATCGTGCGCTACCCCGAGCGCTGGCGGACGATCGAAACGCTGGACACCGTGCGCGTGGTCAACGCCACCGGCGAATCCGTGCCCATCAGCAACTTTGTGGAACGCACCGCCCGGCCCAGCGTCGGCACCCTGTCGCGGGTGGACGGCCACCGGGTGATGACCGTGCAGTCCGACGTGGCGGCCGATGTGCTGCCGGCCGACATGGTGACGGAGATCCAGGCGTGGCTGAGCACCGATCCGCTGCCGGCGGGCGTGTCCTGGACCTTCCGCGGCGAGGACGAAGAACAGCGCGCCGCCATGGAGTTCCTCAGCGAAGCCTTCATCGTGGCGGTGTTCCTGATCGCGCTGATCCTGGTCACCCAGTTCAACAGCTTCTACAGCGCCGGCCTCATCCTCTCGGCCGTGATCATGTCCACGGTGGGGGTGCTGATCGGCCTGATGGTTACCGACCAGCCCTTCGGCATCGTGATGACCGGCGTGGGGGTGATCGCGCTGGCCGGCATCGTGGTGAACAACAACATCGTGCTGATCGACACCTACGATCTCATCCGCAAGCGCACCGCCGATCCCCTGGAAGCGGTGCTGCGCACCGGCGCCCAGCGCCTACGCCCGGTGCTGATGACGACGGTGACGACCATCCTCGGCCTGATGCCCATGGTGTTGCGCACCAACATCGATTTCGTGGACCGCACGGTGCAGATCGGCTCGCCCTCCACCCAGTGGTGGGTCAGCCTGGCCACCGCCGTGGTGTTCGGGCTGGGCTTTGCCACCATCCTGACGCTGGTGGTCACCCCGTGCGCCCTGATGGCGCGGGAAAACTACCTCTCCTGGGGGGCGAAGCGCCGGCAGCGGCGGGCCGAACGCCGTGCTGCGAGGGCGGCGGCACGGGCAGCGGCGCGAGGCGGGGCCAATCGGGCGGAGCCGGCGGAATAGGGGCCGGATCCTGCGCGGACCGGGCTCCGGGCTGCGTCCTACGCTTCCACCATCTCGTAGTGGGCGATCGTGCGGGCCCGCACCAGATCGGCCTCGTCGGGGTGAACATGGGCGTTCGTGTAGTCCTCTCCGACAAACGCCTTCAGGGACTCCAGATCCTGCCAGACCATCACCACGCAGAACTCCGTTGGGCTCTCCGCGCGCGGCGCGCCGAAGGTCACCGAAACGATGCCCGGCGTGCTTCTCATCAGCGGAATCGCTGTCTCGTGGAAGAACCGGCCAAACTCCGCTTCCTTGCCGGCATGGGTGGAAACTTGGAATACGCGCATGATCATGGCGAGGGTCCCCCGTTCTTCGCGATGGTTCGGCGCGCCGGATTGCCGACGACCGTGGTGCCGGCGGCGACATCGCGGGTGACGACCGCGCCGGCGCCGATGATGGCGTCGTCGCCCACCGTCACCCCCGGCATGATCAGCGCACCGGCACCGATCCACACATTGGCGCCGATATGGATGGGCCGGCCGAATTCCAGGCCGGCGCGGCGCTGTTCGGGGTCGCGCGGATGGTCGGGGGTGAGGATCTGCACGCCCGGCCCGATCTGCGTCAGGTCGCCGATGGTCACCGCCACCACGTCGAGCACGATGCAGTTGAAGTTGAGGAACACGCCGCGGCCCAGCGTGATGTTGTAGCCGTAGTCGCAGTGGAAGGGCGGGCGCACCACCGCACCCTCGCCGACCGCGGCGAACTGCTCCGTCAGCAGGGCGTGGCGCTCCTCCGCCGAGGCGGCGAGGGCGGCGTTGTAGCGGCTCATCCATGCCCGCGCGCGGGCGGCATCGGCGGCGATCTCCGGGCAGTTGGCCACGTAAAGCTCGCCTGCCAGCATCTTCGACTTTTCGGTCCGCACGCGCGGGGCCTCCATAGGTGATGTCACGACTTATCTTTCGGCGAAGCTTTGCCAGGCGGCCAGAATGCGCGTCGCCGTGGTGATCCAGCAGGCCGCCCCGAACCCCCAGGCGAGCCACGGGAAGGCACCGGGAAACAGGCAGATGGCCGCCAGCAGGGCGATGGTTTCCGTCCCCTCCGTCAGCCCGCCCAGGTAGTAGAGCGACTTGCGGCCGCGCAGGCTGGTGGAAAGCCCGCGCTTGGCGGCGATCACCGCGTAGGCGAGGAAGGACGCCCCGGTGCCCATGAAGCTGAACAGCAGGAAGGCGCCGGGAAGTGCCTGGTCCGGCCGGCCGAGCACGAAGCCGAACACGATGGCGGCGTAGACGATGAAGTCGAGCACGATGTCGAGGAAGCCGCCCAGGTCCGTCGGCCCGGCGGCGCGCGCCACCGCACCGTCCAGCCCGTCGCCCAGGCGGTTTGCCGCCAGCAGGGCGAGGGCCGCCAGATCCCAGCGCAGCGCCAGGGCCGCCATCGCCGCCAGCCCGCAGCCAAAGGCGATCAGGGAGACGGCGTTGGCCGTGAGCCCGCGGCCCGACAGCCAGGCGCCGGCACCATCGAGGCTGCGGTCCACCAACGGGCGCAGGCGGGCATCGAGCATCGGCCAAGCCTAGCCGGGTGGGGCCGTGGCGGCGTCGGCGATGTCCGGCAGCACGAACACCTGGCCGGGATAGATCAGGTCCGGGTTGCCGATGCGGTCGCGGTTGGCCTGGTAGATCACCGTGAAGCGGAAGCCGGTGCCGTAGGTCTGGCGCGCGATCTCCCACAGATAGTCGCCCGGCTGCACCACCACCTGGCGCTCGCCGGCCGCCAATTCCGCTTGGGCGGCGCGGGCGAACGGGATTTCCACCCGGCTCAGCACGCTGCCGCCGGCATCCACCTGGTCCACCCGCATGGCATAGACGCCGGGCGCCACCGAACCGTCCGGCACCACCTGATAGGTGCCGGCCTGGTTGGTCACGGTGCGGCCGATCAGGCCGTTGTCGAGATAGATGCGCACCTCGCTCGCCGGTGCCGCGCGGCCGGACACCACCAGGGCGCCGGCGGCATCGTAGTCGATCACGTCCACCGCCACCTGGGAGGGAGCGGCGGGGGCAACGACGGTGGGGGCCGCTGCGGGGCCGGTGCCGGGTGCGGTTGCCGCACCCCCGGCCATACCCTCGTCCCTTGCGGCCGGGCCGGGGCGCTGCACCAGCACCGATGGTGCGTCGTCCGCCACCAGCACGGCGAAGGTGCCGGCCGGATCGCCATCGGTATCGATGGACACCACCAGCCGCTGGGCGCCGGTGTGCACCGCTCCGGTCTCGCGGTCGATAGCTTCCACCACCACTTCGTGCACGCCGGGGCGGAGGGGCCCCGCGGGTGCCGAAACCCAGTCGCCGCTGGCGCCGGTCTGCACCCGGTCCAGTTCCACCCCGCCGCTGACGAGGCGCACTTCGCTGAAGGGCGGGGCGGACCCGGCGAGCACCATGTTGCGCCCGGCATCCACCCGCGCCACGTCGAAGGTGGGGCCGCCGGCGGTTTGCCTGGCCGCGGGTGCGGGCTCCGCCGGGCCGGGTTCGGGCACCGGCGCCACGGCTTGCGGCGCCGAGGCCACCTCCACCGGCGCCAGGATCTCCACCTCTGCCGGAGCCGCGACAGCGCCGGCCAGCGACGGTTCGGCAAGCGCCGGCTGTGCCGTGGGTGCCGGCGCCTCGACCGCCGGGTCCGGGGGTGCCGGTTCCACCATCTCCGGCGGCAGGTCTGCGGCGACGGCAGCCACCGGCGGGGGCGGCGCCGGTTCGGCCGTCGGGCCGGGCAGGGGACCCGCTTGGGGCAGGGCCGCCGGCTCACCGCCGTTCACCACCGCTGCGGCTGTGCCGCCCGGCTGTGCGACCGGCGGCGTAGTTCGGCCGGCCGTTTCCACCGGCTCCGCGGCGGCTTCCGGCGGCCGGGAGATCGGCGGCTCTTCCACCTCCGCCGCCTCGGGCGGCACGAAACCGCCAAACGGCTCGGGCTCTTCGGCCGGCGATGCGGTTTCCGCCAGCGTGTCTTCGGGCGGCTGGGACGATCCTTCGGGGGGCGATCCATCCGGCGCCGATTCTGCGGGAGCCGGCGCTTCGGCGATTTCCGCAGGCGGCGTTTCGCCCGCAGGCTCACCCTGGGGTTCCTCCGGTGTCACGGCCGGTTCGGGCTCCGCGGTGGCCTGGGAACCGGGCGCTTCCGGCGCGGGCACCGGTGCCGCCCCGGTGTCCTGCTCGACCACGACCGCGGTGCCGGGGGCGGGCGGCGGCTCTGTGGGCGAGGGATTGTCGATCTCGCCGTACAGCACCACGGCCATCACCACCGCCAGGGCCAGCAGCATCACAACTCTGCGCATTTTCGCTGCCTCCCTCCCCTGTTGGTCGGCCAGGTGGCCCGCTGGGAACGCACGACTTGCATCCCCTAGGACCTGAAGGGTTGTCCACCTTCTCCATACCATGATAGCAGCCGCACGAGGGTGCGGCCGTCGGCATCTTCTCCGATCAGACGTCGAAAACCGAGATGAGCCAGATTTCCACTGTCTGCGTGTATTGCGGAGCCTCTCCCGGCCTCGATCCGGGGCACCGGAGGGCGGCGCGGGCGCTGGGGGAGAGCATTGCCAAGGCCGGCCTCCGGCTGGTCTATGGCGGTGGGCGCGTCGGCCTGATGGGCGTGGTCGCCGATGCCGCACTGGCCGCCGGTGGGGCCGTTACCGGCATCATCCCCGGCCACATCCAGTCGCGCGAGGTGGGGCACAACGAGCTGAGCGAGCTGCTGGTCGTCGACAGCATGCACACCCGCAAGCGCATGATGGTGGAGCGCTCCGACGCCTTTGCCGTGCTGCCTGGCGGCATCGGCACGCTCGATGAGTTCGTGGAGATCCTCACCTGGCGGCAGCTCGGCCTGCACGACAAGCCGATCGTGCTGGTCGACCTGCTGGGCTATTGGCAGAACCTGATGGAGATGATGGATCAGATGGATGCCATGGGCTATCTGCGGCCCACGCCGGGCGGCCTGTTCCAGCGGGTGGAAACGGTGGAAGAGGTGCTGCCGGCACTGCGCCGGGCGGCCCCGTCGGCGCGGCCCACCCGGGTGGACCAGGCCTGAGCCCCAGCCGCCGCGCCATGCCGGGAAAGCTGACCGGGGTTGCCGCAAGTCCTGTCGCCGCAGCCCGGACGACGGCTTGGCCGCGCGTTGGCGGCGGTGCTATACATCCACCCCATCCGTGCCGGCCCATGGGCTGGGCCGGTCCTCCCTCCGCCGCCATACCTGAGCCCGACAGTCCAGCGAAAGCGCCGCAATGACGAAGATCCCCGTGAAGAACCCGGTCGTCGAGCTCGACGGCGATGAGATGACCCGCATCATCTGGCAGTTCATCAAGGAAAAGCTCATCGTCCCCTACTTGGACATCGACCTGAAGTACTACGACCTGGGGATGAAGCATCGCGACGACACCGATGACCAGGTGACGGTGGATGCGGCCAACGCGATCAAGCAGTACGGCGTCGGCGTGAAGTGCGCGACCATCACGCCCGATGAGGCGCGCGTCGAGGAATTCAACCTGAAGCGCATGTGGCGCTCGCCCAACGGCACCA
>JAGQRL010000443.1 GCA_020425485.1 Rhodospirillaceae bacterium | reverse complement strand
GCAGGCTTTCGGTGATCTCCAGCTCCAGCCGGTTGCCGCGCAGTCCGCTTTCGTCGAGCGCCCGGTCCACCGTGGCCAGCAGCCCCGGCCGGCGGAACTGCACCGGCGACAGGTTGACGGCGACGCGCAGGTTGGTCGGCCATTTGGCGGCGTCGCGGCAGGCGGTGGAGAGCACCAGCTCGCCCAGCGGCACGATCAGGCCGGTTTCCTCCGCCACCGGGATGAACTCGCTGGGCGACACGGTGCCCAGCTCCGGGTCGGTCCAGCGCAGCAGCGCCTCGAAACCCTGCAGCTTCTGGTTTCCGCAGGCCACCAGCGGCTGGTAGTGCACGGTGAAGCGGCCTTCGGGAATGCCCATGCGCATGCGGCTTTCCAGCCGCCGGCGGGTTTCCAGCTCGGCATCCATGGCCGGCTCGAAGAAGCGGTAGGCGCCCTTGCCATCGGCCTTGGCGCGGTACATGGCGGTGTCGGCGTTGCGCAGCAGGTCGTCCAGGTGCTCGCCGTCGCCGGGGTGCAGGGCGACACCGATGGACACGCCGATCGACACCTCCGCGTCGGCCAGGCGGATCGGCTGGCTGATGGTGTCCATGAGCCGGCGCGACAGGGTGAGCGCGTTGGTGGGCTGGGCGGTGGACGTCTGCAGGATGACGAACTCGTCGCCGCCGAAGCGGGCCACCACGTCGCTGTCGCGCACGGAATCGGAGATGCGCCGCGCCACCGTCTGGATCAGCACGTCGCCGGCATCGTGGCCGTGGGTGTCGTTGACGATTTTGAAGCCATCCAGGTCGAGCACCATGATGGCGAAGTGATCGCCCGAGCGGCGCACCTGGGCGATGACCTTTTCGGTCAGCTCGGTGAACAGCCGGCGGTTGGGCAGGTCGGTCAGCGGATCGTGGGTGGCCAGGAAGCGGATGCGCTCTTCGGACTGGCGGCGGGCGCTGATGTCGCGGATCGCCACCACCTGGCCGGGCTTGCCGTCGTGCAGCGCGATGTGGCGGCCGGTGATCTCCACGTCCAGCAGGCTGCCGCCGTGCCGTTCGATCTGGGTCTGGCAGGGCTGGGCCGGGTCGGTCAGCGCCACGGCGACGCTGCGCCGGTCGCGGTCGTCGGGCGACACCCAGTTGAGGAAGGGCGTGCCGATCAGCCGCTCGCTCGGCGTGCGGGTCAGCGTTTCGGCGGCGGTGTTGTGGTCGATGATGATGCCGTCGCGCAGGATCAGCACGCCTTCGAAGGTGCAGTCCGTCAGCACGCGGAAGCGTTCCGCCGCCTCCGCCGTGCGGCGCGTCATGCGGGCATCGAACAAGGCGCTGATGATGCCGGTGGCAAGCACCGCGAACACGGCCGTGATCACCGGTCCCGTCAGGTGCTCGCGGGCGATCGCCCAGCCTTGGGAGGCGGACACGCGGCTCACTTCCACCGACAGCCCGGTCATCGCCATGGCGTAGAGCGTGGTCAGCATCGCCAGCAGCATGGCGCCGCCGACCAGGCGATCGAACATGCGCTCGCGGGCGAAGCCCAGATGCCCGGCAAGGCCGCCGAACGCCAGGGCGAACAGGACCGAGAGGCTGACATAGTCGGCGCGGTGGCTGATCTCTCCCGGCAGCACGGCGGCGGCGATGATGCCGTAGTGCAGGACGATCGCCGCCAGCCCCAGCACGCAGCCGCCGGCCAGGCGCATCAAGGCGATCTGCGGCGCCCGCGTGGCGATGGCGATGCCGAGCTGGGCGAGGATGGTGGAGACGATGAGCGAGAGGCTGAGCGGCAGGGTGGCGTAGGCCATCGGCAGGTCGGGGCGGAAACCCACCAGGGCGATGAGCTGGCCGGCCCACATGGTGGCACCGAGGCTGATCCCGCCCAGCAGCACCCAGGTGGGGCGCTGGCGTTCGGCGCGGGCCCGGCTGGCCAGCAGCATCGTGGTGAAGCTACCGACTGCGCAGACGATCAGGGCGAGGAGGATGAAACCGATGTCGTGGTCGGACACGATGGTACGTTGAATCTCCAGCATCACAGTCCGCTTCTCCGATCCAGACGGCCCGACCAGGTGCTGGGCGCGCGTGACCAGCAGAGCAGCGACAGGCAGTGTTCACTGGCAGGGTTAACTTCCAGTGAATCTACCGGCCATTGTATTGTGCAAAAGAAACATTTCAGGCCGGCAGCTCAGGCTTGGCCACGACTAACGCGGAGCCTGCCGCCATCACTTCTGGCAAGTTGTAGCCAGGCCTCTGTTCCGGTCTGAAAAGTTAATGCTGCGTCATGGCCTATGGCCTGACAGGCGTCGGAAAACACCTGAGTGATACCTTGGCGGATACTGCCGGGCAGGGTGCCGGAGGTGCGCACCACTAGGCGGATGGCCTGCTGGCGGATCAGCCCGTCGAGCTGCACCGGGCCGAAGCGGCTGGTCTCCATATCGAGCACGAAGCGGTGGCCTTCGCCGTCCAACTCGTCGTCATCGCCGGCGCTGCCCTCCTGCTGGTAGCGGGTGGCCAGACGCAGCTCGGCGATCTGGTTGTCGGCCAGAATGGGGATGCCGACCTGGCGCCAGTCGCCGGCGGGCGTGTCTGCGGCCTGGCGGGAGAGGCCGGAAAACTCGCCGGACAGGCGGTGGAGCGCATCGCCCTTGCCGGCGGCCTCCGTGGCCTTGACGGCGCGGTCGCCGAGCCAGCCGCGCAGGTCGCCGCCGCGCAGGGCGGAGAGGAAGAACAGCACCGCGGCCCCCATGTTGGCATTGGGCTGGGGGAGCACGCCTTGGGTGGCCTGCCGGGCAGCGCCGGGATCGGCCTGGGCCAGGGCCGTCAGCGCTTCCGGCAGGCTGGGCAGGCCGCTGGACTGCGTGCCCGGTGCCGCGGCGAACAGGGGCAGCGGCTGGGTGGACAACGGTTGGGTGGACAGCGGCGGCGCTTCGCCAGGCTGGGCGGCCGGCACCGGGTGATGGGCCGCAGCGGTTGCGCCATGGGACTGGCCGGGCGTGGGCGCTGCCGGCGTGCCGGCCGTGCCCGCATTCTCCGGGGCGCCGGCCGGGGCCGTCGGCGTTTGCGGCAGGGGGGCTACCGCCTGCGGGGACGCTTCGGTGGCCGGCGCCAGGGGAGCGGCGGCCTGCGGCTGCGGGCCGGGGGCCGCCGGCCGTGCCGCCTGGGGGGTGGCGGCTGCGCCCGGCTTTTCCGGTTCTGCTGCGATCTCCGAAGCCCGCCAGGCGGTGGTGCCGACCCAGGCACGCGCTGCGGTCTCAGCACCCGTCGGTGGGCTGGGACCGTCCGTCCGGGGCGGGGGAGCCTCCGTGGCCTGGGTCCGCTGCGCGGCGGCGGGTGCCGCCGACGCGATGAGCTGGGCCACATCCGCCGCCGTGCTGGAAGGCGCGATGGTGGGGGCGACAGTGGGGGCGCCGGAGGGGGCGCCGGACGGGATGTGGGTCGGGGCGTAGGTGCCGCCGGGCCTGGCCGCGGGCGTTTCTGCCGTTGGGGCGGCCGGCCCGCTGGGCGGCGTGGCAGCCTCGCCATCGGGCGGGGTCGCCGCCGTGGGTACGGGGCTGGTGGCGACCGCGCGGGGGGTGGCCGCATCGCTCTGCGGCGTGGCGACCGGCGACCGCTCGACGGCTTGCGCGGGCGGCGCGGAGGCCGGTTCGGACGCCACAGTGGGCGCAGGTGGCGCCGGTGCCGGCGTGGGTGCCGGCGTGGGTGCTGGCGTGGC
>JAGQRL010000090.1 GCA_020425485.1 Rhodospirillaceae bacterium | reverse complement strand
CCCGCCCCCCACCGAAAAAGAAGGCCGAGCCAAGGGCCCGGCCAAGTCTTGGGGAACTGCCGTTGCGGTGCCGCCTGACGGACGGCGGCGTGTTGCCTCCTACGCCGCGGTCTCCAGGCACAGCAGGCCGGACGCGGTGTTGGAAATCGGGATGTGGTAGTTGGAGTGCAGCACCTTCACGTTACCACCCAACGCACCGCGCATGGTGAGCCAGAGGATGAATTCCGCCCCCTGGTTGCCGGCTTCGCGCACCAGTTCCGGGATCGTCATGTCGAGGAAGTAGTCCGGCTCGTCGACGATCTTTTCCATGCACAGCATGTCGAACTGCTTGTTGATGAAGCCGGCGCGCTTGCCGTCGAGCTGGTGGGACAGCCCGCCGGTGCCCAGCACCACAACCTTGGCGTCCTCCGGGTAGCTTTCGATCGCCTTGCCCAGCGACAGGCCCAGCTTGTAGCAGCGCCGCGGGCTGGGCAGCGGGTGCTGCACGGTGTTGATCACCAGCGGCACGGTGCGGATGCCCAGCTCCTCGTAGTTCGGCCAGAAGAGCTGCATGGGCACGGTGAAGCCGTGGTCCACCGCCATTTCCTGGCAGGTCACCATGTCGAACTCGTCGGCCACCAGATGGTTGATCAGGTGCCAGGAAAACTCCGGGTCGCCGCGGAACGGCGCAATGGTGGGAATGCCCCAGCCCTCATCCTCGTTGCGGTATTCCGGTGCCGCCCCGATGGCGAAGGTGGGCTGCTTGTCCAGGAAGAAGTTGAGCCCGTGGTCATTGTAGATCACCACGGCGATGTCCGGCTTCACCTCCTGAAGCCATTTCCACACCGGCGGGTAGCCGTCGAAGAACGGCTTCCAGTAGGGGTCTTCGAACATCTTCTTGGCAATCGCGTTGCCGATTGCCGGGATGTGCGAGGTGGTCAATCCTCCGATCACGCGTGCCATGGCTTAGTCCCCCGCCCGCAAGAGCTTTTCCTTGAATTCGTCGACCGTCATGCCGGTCTGCTGCGCGCCCACATCCTGGACGTTCAGGCCGAAGATCCCGGCGAATTTGGCGAGATAGTAAATGTTGCCGCCGGCCTCCAGCATGTCCAAGACGATCTTGTCGCGGATCGCCTGCTTCTGCTGGTCGTTGAGGCCGAATTTCTCCATATAGGCTTCCTGATCCGCGAGAAATTCGTCGCGGTTGGCCTTCTTATTGAACGAATAGCACATCTTGTTCAGGGCATAGCCCTTGATGGCCTGGCTGCCATCGAACAGGACTGTGCCCGGAATGGGCAGGTCGTGGTGCAGCATGGCGTCCTCCGCGGTCGTTATTGTTGCGTCGCGCCCCAGTAGAGACGCGTCGGGTTGTCCACCAGCAGCGCCTGCTGGGAGGCGCGGTCCGGGGCAATCTTCGGAATGACGTCGACCAGCCGCCCGTCATCCGGCATGTGCGATTTCATGTTGGGGTGGGGCCAGTCGGTGCCCCACAGCACGCGGTCGGGGAAGCGTTCCACCAGCGTGCGGGCGAACGGCACCACATCGCCGTAGTCCGGCGGCCCGTCCAGGCTCAGCCGCTCCGGGCAGCTGACCTTCGACCAGACGGTGTCGAGCGCATCCATCAGGTTGACGAAGCGCTGGAAGTCCGGGTGGTCGACGCCCTTGGCGATATCCGGCCGGCCCATGTGGTCCACCACGATGGGCGTGGGGATCTGGGTGAGGAAGGAGATCAGGTCCGCCAGATCCTCCGCCTCGAAATACACCACCACGTGCCAGCCCAAGGGCGCCACCTTGTGGGCGATGTCGAGGAACACCTCGCGCGGGGTGGCATCCACCAGGCGCTTCACGAAGTTGAAGCGCACCCCGCGCACGCCGGCCAGATGCAAGTCCGCCAGCGCCTCGTCACTGATGTCCCGCCCCACCGAGGCAACACCGCGGGCGCGCCCGCCGGCGGCGTGCAGCGCATCCACCAGGGCGGCGTTGTCGGTGCCGTGGCAGGTGGCCTGAACGATCACATTGCGCGCGAAACCCAGGTAGTCGCGCAGGGCGAACAGCGTCTCCTTCGGCGCGTCGCAGGGCGTGTATTTGCGCTGCGGCGCGTAGGGGAAGCGCACCTCCGGGCCGAACACATGGCAATGGGCGTCCACCGCGCCGGGTGGCGGAATGAAGGCGGGGCGCGAAGGGTTGGGGTGGAAGGGCAGATAGTCGGGATCCATCGCCGCCTCCCTCACCCGTCCGCTTCCGGGGCGAACACCACGCCGTCGAACAGCTTGCGCGCGGTGCGCAGGATGGCCGCCCCCACCACCGCGCCGCTGGCATCCTGCTCCACCACCACGGCCATGGAGCCGATGGGGTGTTCGATCTCCAGCGTCTTCGGCTGCCCCGCCGGCACCGTGGTTACGGAGGCGGCGGGTGTGCCCGGCAGCATGCAGGCAGTCGCCACCGTGGCCGCCCCCAGCACGCCGATGGAGGCGTGGCAGCGGTGGGGGATGAAGGTGCGGGTGGAGACGGCACCGCCATTGGCGGGGGCCGACACCATGGTCATCTTCGGCACCGACTTGTCGGTCACGTCGCCCAGGTTCATCAGCGGGCCCACCTTCAGGCGGATGGCTTCCAGCCGGCCCTTCAGGCCCGCATCGGCCTCCAGCTCCTCGCGGCTTTCGCGGCCGGAAATCCCCATATCGGCGGCGCGCATCACCACCACGGGCATGCCGTTGTCGATCAAGGTCACCTCCACACCCTCGATCACGTCCACTGCGCGGCCGCTGGGCAGCAGCGCCCCGCAGGTGGACCCGGCGGTGTCCTTGAAGGTGATGGGGATGGGTGCCGCCGTGCCCGGCACGCCATCGATGCGTGCGGAGCCGGCGTAGCGCACACGGCCGCCGGGGGTTGCCACCTGGGCCACCGCCGTCTGCCCGGTGTTCACCATGTGGATGGTCACCGGCGTTGTCCCGTCGCTTGCCTCCACCAGCCCGCGCTCAATGGCAAAGGGGCCGATGCCGGCAAGGATGTTGCCGCAGTTCTGGGCATCGGTCACCACCGCCCGGTCGACGAACACCTGCAGGAACAGGTAGTCCACATCCACGCCCGGCCGCTGCGACCGGCTGACAACGGCCACCTTGGAGGTGAGCGGGTCGGCCCCGCCCAGCCCGTCGATCTGGCGGGGATCGGGGGAGCCCATCACGCCGAGCAGGAAGGCATCGCGCGCCGCGGTATCGGCCGGCAGGTCGTCGGCCAGGAAGTAGCCGCCCTTCGACGTGCCGCCGCGCATCCACATGCAGGCGGCGGAGAGGGCGGCGGTGCTAGACATATTTCAGGCCCTTCTCGGCCAGGCGCTCGCGCATGCCGTAGAGGTCGAGCCCCAGCTCGCCGGCCGCCAGCCGGGCGCGCTTGGCTTCTTCCGCCGCCTCGCGCGCCTGGGCCTTCTTCAGCACCTCGGCCGCCTCCTCGCGGCGCACCACGCACACGCCGTCGTCATCGGCCACGATCACGTCGCCGGGGTTCACCAGCGCGCCGGCGCACACCACCGGCACGTTCACCGATCCCAGGGTTTCCTTCACCGTGCCCTGGGCGAACACCGCCTTGGACCACACGGGAAAGCGCATCTCCGTCAAGTCGCGCACATCGCGCACGCCGGCATCCACCACCAGGCCCATGCCGCCGCGGGCGCGGGCGGAGGTGGCCAGCAGGTCGCCGAAATAGCCGTCCTCGCAAGGCGATGTCGGCGCCAGCACCAGGATGTCGCCGGCGGAGATCTGCTCGATCGCCACATGCACCATCCAGTTGTCGCCGGGCGGAGCGGAGATGGTGACGGCAGACGCCGCCAGCCGCGCGCCGGGATAGATCGGCCGCATATAGGAGGCGAGCAGCCCGGTGCGGCCCTGGGCTTCGTGCACCGTGGCGACGCCGCATTTGCCCAGCCCCGCCACCACCTCCGGTGCCGCCCGCGGCACGGTTTGCACGACGACGCCGGCCATCACAGCTCATCCACCGTGCGCGGATAGACCGACTGGAAGCCTTCCGCGTATTTGGCCGGCCGGCCGCCGGCCTGGCCGCCGGAATTGCGGCGGAAGTGGTTGGCCCGGTTTTCCGCCAGGTTGGTGTAGTAGGTCCACAGATGCTCCTGGCCTTCCATGCAGCGGATGGCCGCCAGCTTCTTTTCCCACACCGGGGTGATGTCCAGGAACACGTCGGGCTTCCAGCCCATCTGTTCGGTCTGGTGCGGCTCGAACAGGTAGAGCTGCGGCGCCCCAAGCACCTTCTGGCCGGGGTTGTGGCCCCAGGCCTGGGCGATCATCCGGCACTCCATGGCCACCTTGGTGGCGTACATGTGGTCGGTGTTGTAGGGGTCGTAGTGGGAGTGGCTCATCATGAAGGCCGGCTGCACCTCGCGGATCAGGTCGACCAGCGCGAACTTGGCGTCGCGGTCCAGCTCCAGCGGGTAGTCGCCGGCATCGAAAAAGCGGATGTCGTGGGCGCCCAGCGCCTTGGCGGCGGCTTCGGCTTCCGCCCGGCGGGCGTCCTTCACCGCCTCCAGCGTCATACCGTCCTGCTTCCACAGTTTGGCACTTTCGCCGCGCTCGCCGTAGGACAGGCAGGCGATGGTGACGGCGTAGCCCTTTTCCTGGTGCAACGCGATCGCCCCGCCGCAGCGCCAGACGAAATCGGCGGCGTGGGCGCTGATGACGAGCGCCGTCTTCTGGTCCTGCATGAACGCCTCTCCTGTTCGGCGAATCCCCGGATCGCGTAGGCTTCTTATGGCGCCACTATCGCGCCGATGCTTCCAGGATGGAATTTCAATAGCCTCCGGCCCGCATAAGAATCTGCTATAAGCTGATCGACATGGTCCGATCCGCATCTGAGCGATAACGGGAAAATGAATAGCAGGATGCCGAACCTCCGGCATTTGCGGGCCTTCGGGGCCGTGGTGCGGTGCCGGTCGATCTCCAAAGCCTCGGAGGTGGTGCACCTGTCCCAGCCCGCCGTCACCCAGGCCATCGCCAACCTGGAAGACCGCCTGGGCGTGCCGCTGTTCGAGCGGCGCAGCGACGGCATGGTGCCGACGGAGGCCGGCGCCCTGTTTCTGGAGCGGGTGGACCGCGCGCTGGCGCTCATCCAATCCGGCGCCCGCACCGCCGTGCAACTGGCCGCGCGCAAGGGCGGCCGCGGCAACGCCAAGTTCGACCAGCTTCTCACCGCCGCCCAGCTGCGCGCGCTGATCGCCGTGTCGAAGGCGGAGAACTTCAGCCTGGCGGCCCGGCAGGCGGGCATTTCCCAGCCCACCGTGCACCGGGCGGCACGCGACATCGAACGCCTGTCCGGCCTGTCGCTGTTCACCAAGTCCAGCCAGGGCATCGCGCTGACACCGTCGGCCGACGCGCTGGCCCAGGCCGCCAAGCTGGCCTTCGCGGAGTTGGAACAGGGCTTTGCCGAGATCGACGAGATGCTGGGGGTGGATGCCGGCCGCATCGTCATCGGCACCCTGCCGCTGCCCCGCACCTTCATCCTGCCCACCGCCATCAACGCCCTGCTGGCCCGCCGGCCCGATGTGCGGGTGAGCGTGGTGGACGGCCCCTACAACGACCTGCTGCGCGACCTCCGCCACGGTGATGTGGACCTGCTGGTGGGAGCACTGCGCGATCCGGTGCCGATCGACGATGTGGTGCAGGAGGCCCTGTTTTCCGATCCCCTGGCAGTGGTGGGCCGCGCCGGCCACCCGCTGGCGAACAGGCCGGATATCGGGCTGGCCGACCTGGCCGCCTATCCCTGGGTGGTGCCGCGCCAGGGCACGCCGACGCGCAAGATGTTCGACCGGCTGTTTGAAGGCGGCACGCCGCCGGCCTGCCCGGTGGAGTCCTCCTCGCTGGTGCTGATCCGCGGGCTGCTGATGGAAAGCGACCACCTGACGCTGATTTCCGCCCACCAGATCCGCCAAGAGGAGCGCGGCGGCGTGCTGGCCCCCCTGCCCTTCGACATGTCCGCCACCTCGCGGCCCATCGGCATCACCCACCGGCGCGATTGGCGGCCCACCGCCACCCAGCGGGACTTCCTGGACTGCGTGCGGCAGGCCGGCCGCACCGTCGCCCTCGCCTGAGTGCCGCGGCCGCTATTCAGTTTCGCTATTCAAACAATGAATAGCCCGTGACCGATATCAATTTGGACCGGGCATTGGAGCGCTGCTAGCGTAACACTCGGACGGTTGGGCAGCCCTGGCCCTTCCGGTACGACCGCGCAAAACAAGAGCAAAGAGGGCGCATGGTGAGGAACACGAACGGTGCAAGGCTGCCGCGGCTGGCGTTTGTCGGCTTCGGTGAAGCCGCCCAGGCTTTTGTGCAGGGCCTGGGGCCGGAGATCGCCAAGGCGACCCGCGCCTTCGACATCAAGACCGACCATTCCCAGGCCGCCATCCGCGACGCCAAATGGGCCGACTATGAGGTGGCCTTCGTCACCGGCTGTGCCGTGCTGCCCGAAGCGCTGGCCGACGCGCCCGTGGTGTTCTCCACCGTCACCGCAGACCAGGCGCTGGTTGCCGCCGAAGCGGCGGCCAAGGCGATCGGCGCCGGCACCTTGTATTTCGACTGCAACTCCTGCTCGCCGGCCACCAAGCGCCAGGCGGCCGCGGCGATCGACGTGGTGGGCGGCCGCTATGTGGACACCGCGGTGATGGCGCCGGTGCACCCGGCCCTCCACCGCACGCCGGTGCTGCTGAGCGGCCCCCACGCCGAAGCCGGGCTGGCGGAGCTGGACGCGCTGGGCATGAACGCGCGCCTCGTCGCCGGGCCGGTGGGCACGTCATCGGCCATCAAGATGATCCGCTCGATCATGGTGAAGGGGCTGGAGGCGCTGACGCTGGAATGCGTGCTGGCCGGGCGCCGCGCCGGGGTGGACGAACGCGTGCTGGCCTCGCTGGATGCCAGCTATCCCGGCTTCGACTTCAAGAAGCGGGCCGCCCACATGCTGGAACGGGTGATGACCCATGGCGTGCGGCGCGCCGCGGAAATGTCGGAAGCCGCCAAGTATCTCGACAGCCTGGGCCTGCCCGACCGCATCACCCAGGCGACCGTGGCCTGGCAGGAGGAGGTCGGCCAGCTCGGCCTGACGGCGCCGGCCGGCGACTATGCCGCCCGCGCCGATGCGCTGCTGGACGTGCTGCTGGCCAAGGAGGACGCGGCATGAGCGCGGACTATCACGACATCCCCGGCACCTACGTGTTCGATGCCCAGCAATCGCGCCAGGGCTACCACCTCAACATGTTCTGCATGTCGCTCAGGCATGCCGACAACCGCGCGGCGTTCCAGGCCAACGAGGCGAAGTATCTGGACCGCTTCCCGATGACCCCCGAACAGCGCACCGCCGTACTGGGGCGGGATTGGAACGGCATGCTGCGGCTCGGCGGCAACATCTACTACACCTCCAAGCTGGCCGCCTGCGATGGCATCACCTTCCAGGATCTGGCGGCCAAGATGACCGGCATGGACCGGGACGCCTACCGCGCCATGATGGTGGCCGGCGGCCGGCCCATCGAAGGCAACCGCAGCAAAGCGGAGTGGAAGGATGGCTAAAATCGTCGGCGGCTACGCCACCTCCCACGTCCCGGCGATCGGCGTGGCCATCGACCAGGGGCTGACGCAAGATCCCTACTGGCAGCCCGTGTTCGCCGGCTACGAAGCCAGCCGCAAATGGATGGCCGAGCTGAAGCCGGATGTCGCCATCGTCGTCTACAACGACCATGCGACCGCGTTTTCGCTGGAGATCATCCCCACCTTCGCGCTCGGCTGTGCCGCCTCCTACCAGCCGGCGGACGAAGGCTGGGGTGCCCGGCCGGTGCCGGTGGTCGAGGGCCACCCGGACCTCGCCTGGCACATCGCCCAATCGGTGATCCTGGATGAGTTCGACCTCACCATCGTCAATTCCCTGGAAGTCGACCACGGGCTGACGGTGCCGCTGTC
>JAGQRL010000089.1 GCA_020425485.1 Rhodospirillaceae bacterium | reverse complement strand
TACTTCCACAACTGGACCGGCAACCGCGTGACCTGCCGCGACTGGTTCCAGCTTTCCTTGAAGGAGGGCCTGACGGTCTTCCGCGACCAGGAGTTTTCCGCCGATCACGGCTCCGCCGCGGTGAAGCGCATCCAGGATGTGCGGCGCCTGCGCATCAGCCAGTTCCCGGAGGATGCCGGCCCCATGGCGCACCCGGTGCGGCCGGAAAGCTATATCGAAATCAACAACTTCTACACCCCCACCGTGTACGAGAAGGGGGCGGAAGTGATCCGCATGATGCGCCGCCTGCTGGGCGCGGAGGGCTTCCGCCGCGGCATGGATCTGTACTTCCAGCGCCACGACGGCCAGGCGGTGACGTGTGAGGATTTCGCCGCCGCCATGGAAGATGCCGGCGGTGTCGATCTCGGCCAGTTCCGCACCTGGTACAGCCAAGCCGGCACGCCGGAACTGACCGCGGCGGACCGCTACGATGCCGAGGCCGGGCGCTACACCCTCACGCTCTCCCAGCACACGCCGCCGACCCCCGGCCAGCCGGACAAGCAGCCCCTGCACATCCCGGTGGTGGTCGGGCTGGTGGGGGCGGATGGTGCTGAGCTGCCTGCCCAGTTGGTGGAGGGTGCCGGCGAGCCCACCGCTGAAGGCTGGCTGCTGCACCTGCGCGAACCGCGCCAGACCTACGTGTTCGCCGGACTGGGCGAGCGGCCGGTGCCTTCCCTGCTGCGCGGCTTTTCCGCCCCGGTGAAGCTGAAGCCGCCGCCGGCCGAGCGGCTGAAGTTCCTGTTCGCCCGCGATGGCGATCCCTTCGGCCGCTGGGAAGCCGGCCGCCAGCTCGCCACCCGGGTGCTGCTGGACCTGGTGCGCGCCCACCGGGCGGGCGAACCCCTGGAAGTCGATCCCGCCTTTGTCGACGCCTTTGCCAGCACACTGGCCGACACCAGGCTGGACACCGCCCTGATCGCCGAAGCGCTGACGCTGCCCTCCATCGACGAGGTGGCCGACGAGATGGTGCAGGTGGACATGGAGGCGATCGACGCCGCCCGCCAAGCGGTGAGAACGGCCCTGGCCGCCGCCCTCGCCGAGCCGCTGGCGCAAACCTACGAACGGCTGGCCGATGGCGGGCCCTTCCGCACCGATCCCGATGCCATGGCGAAGCGCGCGCTGCGCGGCGTCTGCCTCAGCCTGCTCGCCCATGCACCGGACAGGCGCGGCCTCGCCCTGGCGGAAGCCCAGGCCGCCGCCGCGAAGGACATGACCGAGCGGCTGGCGGCCCTCACCGTGCTCAACAACCACGCCGGCCCGGCGCGCGATGCCGCGCTGGCCGCCTTCCTGGAGGACTGGGAGAGCTATCCGCTGGTGGTGGACAAGTGGTTCCGCCTTCAAGCCACCAGCCGGCTGCCCGATACGCTGGAGCGGGTGCTGGCGCTCACCCACCACCCGCTGTTCACCCGGCGGGTGCCCAACCGGCTGCGCGCGCTGGTGGGCGCCTTCGCCTACGGCAACCCGCTGCGCTTCCACAGCAGCGACGGCGGCGGCTACGCCTTCCTGGCCGACGAGATCATCGCGGTGGACAAGCTGAACCCGCAGGTGGCGGCCCGGCTGGTGGCGCCGCTGGGGCGCTGGCGCCGCCACGATAGCGGCCGCCAGGCGCAGATGCGGGCGGCCTTGGAGCGCATCCTCGCCACCTCGCCCCTGTCGCCCGACGTGTACGAGATCGTCCGCAAGAGCCTGGACTGAAAGCTGGACTGAAAGCCTGGATTGCTGCGCGGGGGGGGGCCGGCGACGCTATTCGACCGTCGCCAGCTCCGTGATCATGGTGTCGACCACGGCGCGCAGCTCGTCCACATCCGCCTGCAACTGAGCCAGCTCGGCATCGCTGGCCGGGCTGCTGGGGGCGGACTGAAGGGCTGTGCGCTGCTGGTCCAGATCGCCGATCTGGGTGGTCAGGGCGGCAAGCTGGGCGCGGTCCACGTCCTGCGCCCGGTCGAGCTGGGCGAGGCGCGCCTGCTGCAAGGCGATCTGGGCATCCAGATTGGCCTGGCGCTGTGCCGCCGTGGCTTCGGTGAGGACGAGCTGCTCGCGCTCCCGGTCCAGCTCCTCGGCACGGGCGGCCAGGGCTTCGACCTCGGCCAGGACATCGTCGCGGATCGCCCGGCGTTCCGCCGCGCGGTCCTCGTAGGTCCCATCCAACAGGTTGAGGATGCTGCTGCCCAGCCCCGCCCGCGACGGATCTTCGGTGCGGGCGCAGCCGCCAACGGCCACGGCCAGGCAAACCGATCCGACGATCACACCGATGCGCTGCTTCATCCGCTGCCTTTCCGGTGGCGGAGCTGCGCAGGCCCGACGCGGCGGCAGGCGGCCAGCCCGGCCTATTCGACCACCGCGAGCCCTTCGATCATGCTGTCGATGACCGAGCGCAGGGCATCCACCTCCTGCTGCAACTCGTCCAGTTCCTGGTTGTTCACCTGGGTGGGCGGGGCCGACTGGAGCTGCAAGCGCTGCTGTTCCAGGTTGCTGGCCCGTGTCTGCAACATGCTGAGTTGGTTGCGGTCCACATTCTGCTGCTGGCCGAGCTGCGCCAGCCGCGCCTGCTCCAGGGCGATCTGGCCGTTCAGGTTCTGCAGCCGCTGCAGGGCGTTGGCTTCTTCCACCGCCAGTTGGCGGCGTTCCTGGTCCAGCTCGGCGGCACGGGCGGCAAGCTGGTCGGCCTGCGCCACCGTGCGGTCGCGCGTCGCTTCGCGGTCCGCCACCCGCTGGTCGTAGGTGCCGTCAGCCAGATTGGCGACGCCGCTGAAGAACCCGGCCTGGGACGGGTCCTGGTTGCGGGCGCAGCCGCCGGCCGCAAGCACCAGGCAGAGCCCGGCGACCATGACACCACTACGCTTGTTCATCTTCATCCCTCCCAAAGTCTCCGCTGCGGCCCGGGCGATGGCGCGTCCCTCGATGTGGGGGTCGCCATCGCCTCTGCGGTCGCCGCTACTCCGTCGGCAGGCCGCTGACGGCCGCCACCAGTTCGTCGTACTGCGCCTGCAGGGCTTCCCGCTCGCGCACCAGATCGGCCCGCGCCGCCGACAGGTCCTGGGCCGGAACGCCCTGCTGCCGGTTCGACGCGATCTCCTCATCGTAGTTGGCGACCATGTTGCGGTTTTCCTGGATCAGGCCGTCGATCAGCTCCAGGTCTTCCTCCATCGTCGCCTGCTCGGTGCGCACCGTGGTCAAGCTCACCTGGCCCGCCCGGTACTGCGAATTGAGCTGGGCGATCCGCGCCTTGTGCTGATCCACCACCTGCTGGGTGGTGCGCACGATCTCGCGGTAGCGGGCAACGTCCTGCTGGGCGGCGTCGATCTCCGCGTTCAGCCGGGCTTCCTGGCTGGCGTATTCTTCGTTCTGAACGGCGACGAAATACCCCGCACCGCCGCCCACCACGGCACCGGCGGCAGCACCGATGGCCGCACCGGCCAGGCGGTTGTCGTCGGACACAAGGGCACCGATGATGCCGCCCAGGATGGCCCCGGCGATGGCGCCTTCGCCCACCGTCTGGTTGAACCGCTCGGCCTCCTGGCGGAGGTTGCGCTGCGCCGGCGTGAGATTTTCGCTGGACGTCCTGCCGCCGGTACTGCCGCAGGCACTAACCACCATCATCGCCGCCAATAGCGCGGCCAGTGCTGCCCGCGGCCTGAACGTCAACTGCCACATGATCCTGCCCCCAATTAAGCTCATTCAGCGGCCCATCCTGTTTGGCGGCGACTCATTGTCCTTGGTCGGGCCAGTCCGCATGGTGAGTCTTCACAAAAAAGCACGTTATCGTGACGATGCGACGAAAGGAAGGCAAGTTACCGCCCGAGCATTGGCGATCCTGCAACCTTTCCGCCGCATTCCTTCCCGGCGCCGTGTCTTGCCTCGACTGACAGGACTTTGCGGCAGACGCAGGGCAAACCGGCCAGCGGCCGCCCAATCGAACTCCTAGATCACGCGGCGGACCGAAACAACGGCCCTGCCGTCGCACATGCCCCCCCACCTGTCCTCGCACTTGCCCCGCGCACTTGCCCCGCGCCGGCGGCACGGAAGCCGCTCAGTCGGCGAGTAGCTCCTCCTCGTAGTCCTCCGCCTCCAGCGACTGGGTTTCCTGGTAGGACAGCACCTGCTGGATGAACAGGGTGGCGAAGGTCGCCAGGGTCGGCAGGTCCTGCTGCTCGAAGCCGATGTTCACCACGTCGCGCTGGTCTTCCAGGAACTCCGCGGAATAGTCGTCGGCGGCCTGCAAGAGGATGTCGAAATAAGTTCTCAGCGTGATGTCGTAGCGCTCCTGCATGGCTTCGATCTGGCGCTGCAGCCGGTCCGCCCGTTCCGACCCGGCGTTGAGCTGCTGTTCGAAGCGCAGCGCCGTCTCCGTCGCGTTCATTACCCCGCGGTCGTAGCGCAGCGTGCGGATGAGCACCGCACCGGAGGAGATCGACCGGCGCAGCGCGCGCGCCGCCACCTCCTCCCGCTCGGCAAACGCGGTGGAGAGGGCCGCACGGATCGCCAGGATGTCCTGCCGGGCGTCGGGATCGAAGGTTTCCGCGGCCAGGGCGTCGAGCGCTTCCAGGGGATCGACATCGCTGTCCTGCACCGTGGAGGCTTCCATCTCCTGGGAGTCCTGCCAGGCCTGGGCAAGCTGCTGCTGGCGGTCCTGGTCGACGGTCACCGGCACCGACAAGGCGGCGCGGAAGCCGATGGTATCCAGCACGCGGGCCCGGCCGGTGCTTTCGTCGAACAGCGAATACTCGGTGCGCCAACTGTTGCGCAGATCGGATTCCAGCGTGCGGAAGGAACCGCCGCGGGTGACCATGCCGCCCACCTGGCCGTGGCGGCGGCCGAAGCGGTTGAGCTGGTAGGGCTCCAGCATCATCTCCTCGGCGTTGCCCAGCATGTCGTAGAGGTTGAGCGGGTTGGGCAGGCGCGAGCCCACCGGCCACAGCACGCCATCGGCCGAGCGCTGGGCCTGGAACAGCGCGTATTGGGCCAGATCGCCCTGGTGGGGGAACAGGCGTTCGCGGAAGTCCCGCTCCGTCACCGCCACGCCGCCGCGCACCGCGAACTCCCACTCCGTTTCGGTGGGCAGGCGCACATAGCTGCGGCTGCCGCCCTCGGTCGGCATGCTGTTTGCCGCTTCGGCCCACAGCCAGGTGGTGTAGGCCTCGGTGAAGGCCACGGCGTCGAACCACGACACCTCGGTGACCGGCTGGCTGCCCTGGGCGCTGGGCTGGGGGCAGGCATCGGCCATCACCGCGGCGTACTGGTCGCGCGTCACCTCGTACTTGCCGAGGAAGTAGTAGTTGGCGCGCACGCCCAGCACGGTGTCGTTGAAGCCGCCGGTCAGGTGGTCGCGCAGGCGGAAGTCGAACGGCGCATCGTCCTGGGAATCGCTGCCCAGCACGACGAGCTGGTCGTCCAGCGGGTCGGGGCCCAGCGCCAGCTCGATGCGGCGGAACACCATGGCGCCGCCGCAGGGCATGGGCAGCACCAGGTCGTCCACGTCGGGCTGGGGATTGTAGAGTTCTTCGGGCCAGGTGATGTTCGCCTGGGCCGCAGCCGGTGCCGCCATTGCCGCCAGCCCGGCCACCGCCGCCGCCGCGGCGAGGATCGCCCGGGTCGCCCATCCACCGCGCCGCCGCCGATCACACATCGCGTATCCCTTCCGCCGGTTCCACCCGGGCGGCCCGCCACCCGGCAATGAGCGATGGCGCCAGCGCGGCCACCCCGGTGGCCAGCCCGGCCAGGGCGATCTGCGATCCGTGGAGCACGCTCACCGGTTGGCCCGCCAGGCCCGGAGCCGCGAATGTCGCATTGATGGCCGCCTGTGCCAATGCGAAGGCGGCGACCGCCAGGGCAAAGCCCAGCCCGGCGATGGCCACCGCCTGCACCACCGGGAAGCCGACCAGCCGGCCGGGCGGCACGCCCATCAATGCCAGCGTGCTCAACGCCACCCGCTTGCGGTCCACATTGGCCCACAGGCTGGCGCCGAGCGAGAGCACGTAGCCGATGCCGCCGAGCCCGGCGAGGATGGTGAAGATGCGCGTGAGGTTGCGGTCCAGCCCGTCGACCATGCGGATGCGGTCGAGTTCCGTGCGCACGCCGATGCCCAGCTCCGTCATGCGGTCGGCCAGCGCTTCCACATCGCCGATGGTCGCGGCGTAGAGGCGGAAGCTGGCGTAGCTGCGCGGCCCTTCGGCCGGCGGCTCGCCCTCCCAACCATAGTGCGGCACGGCGTTGCCGTCGCGGTAGGCTTCCACCGCCTCCAGCACCGCCAGATCGGCATAGACGAAGTTGCGGTCGCCGGCCGAGGCGGGCAGCACGCCGGCGACGGTGACCGGCAGGTCCACCCGGCTGCGCCGTCCGTCCGCCGCCTGGCGGATCACCGCCAGGGCCGCCGTGTCGCCGGCCGCCAGCGCCATGTCCAGCGCCAGCCGGTGGCTCAGCACCACCGCTTCGCCGGTGACCTGGCCGGCGAGATCGCCGAGCACCGGATCGCCGGGGCCGCTGGGCACCAGTTCGGCTTCCACCGCCCCGGTGGCCGCACCGGGCTGCGGCAGCAGGGTGATGGAGGTGGCGATGGAGCGGGTGCGCGCCACCACGAACCCCACCTCCGGCTGCTGCGCCAGATCCTGCAGGAAGGCGGCATCGTAGCTGCGGTTGCCGATGATGCGCACTTCCCGGGCCGCAGGATCGCCGGTCAACTGGCCGGAAAGCCCGTCAACCACCCCGGTGCGCAGCGCGAACAGCACCAACAGCGGCGCCAGGATGGCGGCCAGCCCGAGCGCCAGGCACGCGGTCATGGTGCGCTCATGGGCAAGGTCGGCCAGTGCCAGGCGGGCGATCATGGCGCCGCCTCCGCCAGCTCTGCCGCGGGAGGCGTGGGCGGTGGTGGCGGTGCCGGCGGCACCAGGTGGCTCACCACCTCGTCGCCGGCACCGGCCGGAACGATGCGATGGACGGTGAGGTCGTAGCGCCCGGCCAGCTCCGCATCGTGGGTCACCAGCACCAGGGCGGCCCCGCTATCGGCCACCAGGGCGGTCAGCGCCGTCATCACCCGTTCGGCATTGACGGGATCGAGGGAGGCCGTGGGTTCGTCGGCCAGCAGGATGGGCGGCCGGTGGGCAAGCGCGCGGGCCACCGCCACGCGCTGGCGCTGGCCCACCGAAAGCTGGGCCGGCAGGCGCGCCATCAGGTCGGAGAGGTCGAGACGGCGGGCCAGTTCGGCAATCCACTGCGCATCTGCACGGCCAGCCACCTGCTGGGTCAGTGCAATGTTCGATGCCACCGTGAGGAAGGGCAGCAGACCGCCCGTTTGCACCACATAGCCGAACAGGCGGCCGCGCAGCCGCGCCAGATCGCTGCGCGCGCCGGCCTCCCAGGCGCGCTTGACGTCGCGGCGGTCGGCCGGCCCCACGCCGTCGGCCGGTGCATCGGCCACCCAGAAGCGGCCGGCCAGGTCGGGCGCCAGGGCGAGCGCCAGCATGTCGATCAGCGTGCTCTTGCCGGACCCGCTGGGGCCCACCACCGCCAGCCGGTCGCCGGGGCGGATCTCCAGCCGGTCCACCGCCAGCCGGAAACCGGGGCTGCCGGGCCGCACCTTCTGCACCCCCTTCAGGACCATCAGCCGCGACCGGGCGGCCCCGGCACCGCCCTCAGGACCGCCGTCTGCCGTCATGCCATCGGCCCGGTCTGTGATGGACGGGCGGCGGCCGCCGCCTCAGGGCAGCGCATCGATGGAGATCGGGAACACATGCTCGCCCTCGGGCGCCCCGTCGTAGAGCGGGATCCACAGGTCCGGCTGGTCGTGATACGCCTCGTAGAGGTGCAGCAGCGCTTCCAGGTTATCGAGGATTTCGAGCTGCCGGCCCGGCCCCATGGAAAGCCAGGTCTGCTCATCCAGGTCCAGGATCAGGCTGCGATAGGGCAGATCGCGCAGATACTCGCCCATCAGATCGCCGAGGTTGTTGAAGTTGGGATCGATCAGGCGGTTGGGATCGCGCGCCAGGTTGGCGACGGCACTCTGCAACTGGCCGAAGAAGTCCTCTGGCGACAGGCGGTTGGCCTGGCCGGCTTCGACGATCACCCTGAGCACGTCCGACAGGTCGCTCAGTTCGTTCTTGGTGATCAGCAGGCGCACCTGCAGCGAGGCCTGGCGCGGGTCCTCGAACGAGCGGTCGGTGGTCCAGGCGCGGAACACGTCGGGCGCCTGGGCGCCGCGCTCGCGCCCCAGATAGGCAAGCTGCATGGCGCGGCCGACCAGGCTGGTCTGGGCTTCCAGCTCGGTCGGCGGTTCCGGCACCACCTCCGTCAGCCGGCCGGCCATGGCATCCTGGATCTGGCCGATGATCTGGCGGGTGAGCGAATCCACCGACTGGCCGAACACGTTCACCGAGCCCAGCGGGACCGCGTGGTAGAGGCTGCCGGCATTGCGCCAGCGCGACATTTCCGTATAGGCGGCGGAGGCATAATCGTGGTCGCCGGCACCCTGGGCGGTGAGCAGGTGCATGGTGTAGAGCGCGATGCCGTTGTCTTCCGCCAGCGCGTTCACCTGGGCCGGGCCGAAGCCGGTGGTGGACAGCGGATCGCTGGCCTGGCGCGGGCCGGCATCGGTGATCAGCACCACATAGCGGCCGTCGTAGTCGTTCCATTCCGGCATGCGGATGGCGGCCACCACGCCGGCCAGCGCATCCTCATCGAAGCCGGCGGAAGAGATGGTGGCGGGGCGGATCTGGTCGAGCCGCGACAGCAGGGCATTGCCGCTGGCACTTGGCGTCAGCGGCGCGAACACGCGGGTGTCGTATTCCAGCTCCGGCACCGCAGAGATGTTGTCGCGGAAACCCACCAGGCCGAACGACACGCGGTCGGCAATGGGCGAGCCTTCGATCTGCTGGTAGATGCGGCGCACCGCCTCGCGTGTGCGGTCGATATACGGCCCCATCGAACTGGTGGTGTCGATGACGAAGACGATGCCGACGCGGAAGTCGCGCAGCAGGTTGTCGGCCGGCGGCGGCGTCCCCTGGTTGAGCGGATCGGCGTTGAGCGGCACCGAGGCCACTTCCAGCAGGCGCGTGGTGTAGCCAGAGGCCAGCCACACCCGTTCGGCTTCCAGGATCGGCAGCACATAGAACTGCTCGTTGATGTCCACGTGCTCGGCCGGCTCGATGGAGATCACCGGGCTGCCCGGCGGCAAGGTGCCGGCGATCGCCTCGCCGCGCAGCTCCCCGGCGATCCGGGCGGCGTTCTCGTCGTTCAGCACGTCGAGCAACTGGTCGTGGTCGCGGAAGAACAGCAACCGCTCGCGCCCCGCTGGGTTGGTGAAGGCCACCACCATGGTCTGGCGCCAGTCGATCACCTCGTCGGCCCGCACCCAGCCCTGCGAGGGGCCGCGCACGGAGGAGCCGACGCGCATCCAATCCGCCCCGCCGGCGCTGCGCCGCTCGAACACGTAGTAGATGGTGAAGGGCGCCACGAAGGGTTCCACCAGCGGCGACCGGTCCTCCGGTTCCGCCCGCAGCACCGCGGCCGGCCGGGTGAGCACGCGCTGGTAGAGGCTGTTGCGGCCTTCCATCAGCAGCGGCGTTTCCGCCTGGGCGAACGCGGCGGGGAGCGGCAGCGCCAGCGTGGCAAGCCCCGCCAGCAGGACCAACAGCGCCACCAACAGCTTGACATCCGTCCCGCATCGCCGGTGTTGCGTCATCGTCCGTTCTTCCCCATCGCCACCGCTGCCAATGCGGTCAGCGCCCGGCGTCCAGTTGCTGCAAAGCCGCCCTGGCCTCCTGGTCGCCACCTGCCGCGGCACGTTCCAGCCAGCCACGCAAATCCGCCAATGCTTGGGCAGCTTCTTGACTTCCTTGCGCCTCCGCCGCGCGGTAGCGGTCGGCTGCGCGCACGGGGTTGGCGTGGGTGAACGCCGACAGGCTGGGGGAGAAGTGCACCGGATCGTACATCCGGCCGATCGCCATCAGCGATGCCGCGTGGCCGCGGTCCGCACCGTATTCGTACAGCAGCACCGCCACCTCCGCGTCGCCCGCCTCCAGGTGCCGGTTGCCCTCCACATACGCCGCTTCAGGGGTGGGGCTGGTGCGCAGGAAGCGGTCGGCAAAGTCGGTCGGGGTCTCCCGCGGATCGCGCAGCGGCGGCCCGGTGGGAACCACGGTTTCCGGCGGCGTGGTTTCCGGCGTGACCGTTTCGGGCGGCGGCGTCACCGTTTCCGGCGGCGGCTGGGTGCCTTCCGGTGCCGTGAAGATGTTCACCCAGTGGTCGAGGAAGCCGCCATCGCCGGAGGGCTGGTCCGGCGGCGTGGTGTCGATGGGCGGGGTCGTGTCGATCGGCGGGGTCGTGTCGATGGGCGGCGTCGTTTCCGGGACCGGCCCCTGGTTCGACAGGTCGATGGGGGTGGGCGGCGGCGTCACCTGCTCGGGGTTCTCCACCACCTCGATCTCTTCGCCGCCGAAACCCAGCTCGGCCAGCAGCTCGTCGGGGTCGACGATGCCGGTCATCACCAGCGCCACGCCGCCGCCGACCAGCAGCAGCAGCACCGCCAGCACGACGATCCAGGCCGTGCCGCTGCCCTCGTCGTCCCGCACCGGCGTCGGCCGCACCTCGCCGCGGCGTTCGCCCAGCATGTCCCAGCGGTCGTCGAGGAAGTCGCCATCCACGAAATCGGCGTACGGGTCGTCGAAATTGCCGCCGATGGGATCGCGGGCGGCCGCACCGCCGCGGGTCGGCGAGAAGGACTGGGCGCGCAGATCCGCCTGCGGCGGCGGCGCACCGATCTGGGTGGCATCGGAATCCGGCATGGGAATGCCGACTCGCGTGGCCCCCATATCGTCGTCGGCCATCGCCGGTTCCGCGGCACCGAAGGCGCTGGCGCCGGCCGGGGCAGCGCCGGAGCGGGCGCCGAAGCCGGTGCGGGTGCGCCGCGACGGGCCGTGCTCGGCCACCGACGGGGCGATTTCCGGCCAATGCAGGGTGGCGCGCACACCGACCGACGGGATTTCGATCTCGATGGGCGTGCCGACCTCGATGCGGTCGACCACGTCCGGCCCGACCTTCAGGTAGAGGCTGCCCTGGTGGAAGCGCACATCCATCGGGTAGAGCCGCGCATCGGGCCCCTGCCAGCCGCTGCGGCCCAGCGTGCTGCGGTCGTAGCCGATACGGCGCACCGAAAAGCCGGCGTCGCCCGGATTGTGGGCGACCCCGGTTACCCGGATCACGGCAAAGCCGCCGCCAGGTTCGGAGCGGTCTTCATGGATGGTAACTTCACTCATGGCCGATCCTACCCCGCCTCCTTAGCCGATCGGTCTGTCCAGCGCCTGAACCAACTCGCCGATCCGGGCGTTCTGGGCAACATCGATTTCCCGGCCTTCCCGGCTCATTGCGTTCTGTTCGACCATACGCACGAAGGCAGCCATCCAGTCGACATATTGCAGACGGTCGTAAGGTGTCTGGGTTTCCGGCAGCACCAGCTCGCCGTCGGTCGCCGGCCGCGGCGCGAACACGGCCCGCCGGGTGGTGCCCTTGCCGGCCACCGGCCGCTCCTCCACCGCCACGGCATCGAATCCGACGAAATTCACGAAGTCGTTCAGCAGGTTGGCGGCGATCAGCGCCGGCTTGTTCATGGCGATGTCGAGCTTCTGGCGGAAGCTGGTGGTCTTGCGCACGGTGCGCGCGATGGTGTCGCGCAGCTCCAGCCGGCGGGCGCCGGAGATCAGCTCGGCCGCCAGCGTGCCCATGGTGTTTTCCGACATCTGGAAATAGCGGTAGAGCTGCGGCGTTTCGGCCAGCGAGTGCAGCTCCTGCATCCAGCGTTCCAGCACCGCATCGGCGAAGGCGCCGGCATGGTCCCGCGGCGCCGTCGGCGGCGGGGCGGTGCTTTCGTTGGCCATCACCGTGTCCAGGTCGTCGCCGAACACATCGGCCAGCAGGTCGTCGGCGGCGACGGTGGGGCCGATGGTGGGGGGCGGCCGATCCTCGTCCTCGTCCGCCCCGGGCGCGCCGGTTTCCACCTGGTAGTAGAGGTCGGCCAGCAGGTCGCCGTCGAGCTGCATGGCGCGGATCAGCTTGCCGAAGCGCTGCGCCTGCACGCACTGGGCAAGCCGGCGCACGGCGTTGGCGGCGGCCTGGCGGCGCCGGTCCAGCTCCTGCTGCAGGTCGTCCGACACGTGGTAGCGCGACAGCCGCTCCATCATCAGCGCCCGCTGGGCGGACACCCGATCTTCGATCTGGCGGCGCTTGATGTCGGGGTTGCACACCGGTGCCAGGCTGTCGGCCAGATAGGTGATGCCGCCGTCGTTCAGCCGGAAGGCTTCGTCCCACGCCCGTTCGGGGTTGGCGAAATGAGCGCGCACCGTTTCGTTGGTCACGTAGTCGCGCCGGTAGCGGGCGATCCGCGTTTCCTCGCCCGTGCGCATGCCGATCTCCCGGCCCGAGGCGTCGTAGTCGAGGATGTGCTTGGCTTTGTAGTTGGGATTGCGCAGCCAATAGCAGTTGCGGAACGGCTCGCCCGGCGCCCATTCGGTGGGCCAGTCGCTGGACTTGCCGAAGAAGTCCAGAAGCGAGGTCTGCATGCGGGTGGTCCAGCGGCCTTCCGACGTTTCCGCCTGGCCGGCCTTCTCCTCGAACTCCGCGTCGAACTTGGTGAGCACCAGGAACAGTGCGCATTGCTGGCGGGCGCGCGCGGCGGCTTCCGAGCCGTGGGTGCTGGCAATCCAATCGTTCACCATGGAGGGCAGCGTGCGCACCTCCTGGTTCGACGGGCCGATGCACAGCAGCATGCTGGTGAGTTCCTGTTCGGCACAGTAGCGCTCGAACAGGTAGGCCACCTTGCCGCGCAGGAAGAGCGACTGCAGCGCCGTCGGCTGCTCCAGGAAGGCCCGGATATCGGGAATGTTCTCGCGGCTACGCGCGCCGGGGAAGTCCAGCAGGTCGGTGTGGTCGAAGAATTCCCACGGCTTGTCGCGCACCACGATGCGCAGCTCGGCGGTAAGGGCGGTGATGTGGGCGCGCGGCAGCTTCACCCGGCGGCCGTCCGGCGACACCACCTCCAGCACGCCGGTGCCGCTGCCGCCCGAAGCCAGGCCGCCCAGCGTGCGCACATCGATGATGCTGTCGTCGCGCGGCACCAGCCCTTCGATGGGGCAATAGGCATCGGACGCGAAGCCGAGGCCCGACAGCGCGTCGTAGAGCGAGGTCAGCAGGTCGGTGAATTCCGGGATGCCGCCCCACAGTACGGAAAACAGGTTGGCGCGCGCTGCGATGGGCAGCCGCGGCGCCACTTCCGCCACGTGGTTCCAGTACGCGGGCCCGAGCGCCTTGATGATGGCTTCGCCCTTGAAATACTTCTCGAAATACTCCTGGAGGTCCCAGACATCCTCTTCGTTCAGCACGTCCACCGGCTCGCGCGCCGCCTGGTTTTCGGCGTCGCGGATCATGCCGCGGACCTTCTGCGGGCTGGGGATCTCCTCCTCCGACAGATCGCAGTCGGAAAAGAAGGTGTTGCCGAGGATCTTGATGACGTCGGTCTGCGACAGCAGGCGCAGCGCCACCGGGTAGCCGTTGGGCGAACGCTCCCGCCGGATGGTGAAGCGGGTGACCAGACCGGTGCTTTCCTGGCCGCCTTCGGGGTTGATCTCGCGCACGAAGTCGAGCCCGTCGGGTACCCCGTCGAACTCGGCGATCAGGGGCGCCGTGCCCTGGCGGGCGAGTGCGGAGATCAGATAGGACTTGCCGGCCTGGCTGGGGCCGAACACGCCGACGCACATGGGCCGGTGCACGGCGGCTTCCAGCTTGCGCGCGGCGGTGCTGAACTTGCGGAACTCGCGCAGCAGTGCCGACTGCTCCTGGCGCACCTTGTCCGGGTTGTCGGTGATCCAGGCCACCGCCTTGCCGGCGATGTTGGCGGTATCCCGGCAGGTGGCGGCGACGGCGGCGTTGGCATCGTGGCCGTTGGCCCCGCGCCCGCCCGACTTTTGCAGGGTGAGGTCAGCCATGACCACCCTCCTCGCCGCTCTTGTACAGGGTGAGGATGCCGGTATCGAGCCAGTAGCCCGCTTCCGACTTCAGCGTCTGAAGCCGGAGCTGCAACAAGGACTTCGGCCGCGCTTCGCCTTGGGCATCCTCGACTTCCACGATCTTGAAGTCTTCCTTCTTGGCTTCGTCGGTTCCCTCGGCATCCACCTCGGCGCGTTCCAGCGTCACCGTCAGGGGGAGCGAGAGGCGGGGCGCCATCTGGGGATTGGTCAGTTCCAGATAGTATAGCGGAGTGGCGGTCCACCGCTCCACGGGAAGCTGGCGAAAACCGATGAAACTGGGCGCGTAGAAGCGCATGGCGGCGGACTGGTCGGCGGTGGCGCGCGCTTCCAGATCGATGTCGTTGAACAGCACGCGCTCCGTCTTGATCTGGCCGCTGATCTCCATCTCGCCGATGTAGCGCGCCGTCGACTTCAGCGTGAACTGGCTGGCACGCAAGAGGAAGCCTTCGATCTGGCCTTCCGACAGGGCGCACAGCATGCCGCCCACCACCGCCGTGGTCTTGGGATCGTCGATCCGCGCCAGGCTGTCGGAGAACGGATACCAGTGGCCCACCCTGTAGTGGTGCATGCGCACGATGCGGTTGGGCGACACCGGCATGAGCGCCAGGATGGCATCCTGGATCGCCGGCAGCCGCGACGGCCGGCCGGAAATCAGCAGGATGTCGCAATCCAGCGTGTAGACCACCTCGCACAGGTCGAACAGGGTGGCCCGCATGACGTTCTGGACCTCCTGGGCCAGCGCGTCGAAGTTCACCGTGAAGGCCACGTCCTTCACCCGGAAGCCGTCGGACCCGGCCTCCTGCGCCTTGCGCTCCACATAGTCGATGATGCGCTTGGGCGGCCAGGTATCGAGGGTAAAGAAGTCCTCGAACGGCATGTCGAAGGGCACCTGGTCGCCGTAGGGCTTGGCCCCTTCGTAGGCGTGCAGCAGGGCCAGCGCGATCGGCATGCACACCTGGGTGACGAACTGCTTGCGCAGGTGGCGTTCCTGTTCCGGCATGCCCGCACGGTCGCCGCCGAAAAGCTGCTGCAGCAGTGCGCCGGCATCGCGCACTCCGCAGGAGGCGAGGTGGCGGCCGATGGGCGGCAGCACGTGGCGTTCGATCACCGCTTCCAGGATATCGTCGCCGGCGATCTTGAAGCCTTCGCGGAAGTTCTGGGTGGGGTTGATCGCCCGGTTGCCTTCGATCTGGTAGGTCGTGACCATCAGATCGGTGGTGCCGCCGCCGATATCGATGCTGGCGACCCGCAAGCTGGGATCGAAGCCGTATTCCGCCCGCGTCCGCCCCATGATGGAGAAGAAGTCGGTGGCGGCCCCCTGAAACTTCTGGGTGATCTCCGTGTAGAGGTAGACGAGCTGGGTACAGCTCGCCTCGTCCCATTGCAGGATCAGCGTGGGTTCCGGGGCCGGCATGCGCTGGCGGCCGGTCCAGCCCAGCGCGTCCCAGGTCAGCATGATGGCGCCGCGCGCGCGGTCGCGCATGATGCGCTGCTCGGCCAAGGGCGTGGCCGGCGGCATCGTCAGGATGATGCGGCGGAGCTGGCGCGGCACGTCGGCATGGCGGCGCTGGCTGCGGTTGTCCGGCGAATTGATCATCATCTGCGCCTGCAGGATGATCTCGCTCAGAAGGAACGTGAACAGCGAGGAGCGGGAGAACTTGGCGCGCACCGCCGAGCCCGACGGCTTCTTCATGTTGCGGATCACGTCGCCGTCTTCAGTGACGAAGGCCATGATGGCGCCGGTGACCGGCGGCTCCGTCGTCACCCCGTCCTGGCCGATGCCGTTGAACCGCCAGCCCTGGTTGAGCGGCCGGTTGTCCCACAGGTAGCGCTTGGGGCTGCTGAGCCCGCTGGTGCCTTCGGTCCCCTGGGCTTCGCCGGCCAGGCGGGCCGCTTCCGGCCCCACCCGCACGATGGACGGCCAGTAGAAGCCGCTGGCGCGACCCGAACGGCGGGAGATGTAGTCGCGCCCGAAGGCCGGCCGGGCAAACTCCACCCGGCTTTCGAACGGGTGGCTGTAGGCCTGTTCCGGCCGCGACAGGTCGCGCAGCTCCAGCATGTAGGAGTTGTTCAGGTCCAGCCGCTCGTCGGGATAGCTTTCGATCAGGATGCCGCAGGTGCGGCTGTTGCCGATGTCCAGCACCAGGTCGACATTGATGGGCACGTAGCGGCTGTCTTCGGACACCGTGTCGGCCAGCTTCACCCGTGGGAAGCGGCAGGCATCTTCCAGCACGTTGAGGAAGGTCAGGTAGCGCGCCCAGTGTTCGCACAGATAGGGGTAGTCTTCCTGGCGCAGCGGGCGGCCGGCGCGCTGGGCGATGCGGTATTCGCGCAGCATCTCTTCCAGCCACTCTTCCACCCACGGCTCGCTGAGGAACCAGCCGTTGTCCACCTCGCGGGCGACGAAGCGGAACTCCTGCTCCTCCTCGCTGTCGCGCGGGCTCGGCACCAGATAGGGGCGGTCCTGTTCGGTGGGGCGGATCTCCGTGTCGAAGGCCAGCATCACCCGGTGGGTGTTGCCGTCGCGGTCGCGTTCCGGCAGCTCCACCACGCGCACCCGCGCCCAGTTGGTGGGCCCCTGGTCGAACACGTCCTCGCCGTCGGCATCCTTGCCCTTGATGCGCAGCACCGGCACCGGCACCCATTTGCCGAGGAAGGTCTCCAGCCCCTTCACCTTGTTGAAGCTGTAGACCTGCTCCTCGTCCGGGTGCTGGCCGGTGGCGGGGTCGATCAGCTCGCCGGTTTCGGGATCGGGATGCAGGCTGCGCAGGCTGACCGGGATCGTGCCATCCTCTTCGGGCTGGTCGGTCTGCTTCTCTTCCCAGAAGAAGCGGGTCAGCTTCGGCGTGGCATCGATGTCGAATCCGAAATCGAGGATCTGAACGCCGCTGAAGGGGATCAGACTGACCACCGATCGATATGCGCGCGTCAGCGCCTTCAACATGCCTGCCTCGCCTTCTTCCGCGGCTCCGGTGATTACGCTACGCCCCTGCGCCGCGCAAGCGCAGGCCGGGCGCGGGCGGGCGGCCGCCCGAGTGGAATTCTGTGCCGTCCGCCGCGATCATGGAGCGTCGATCTCGCGCACCAGCACGCGACCGTCGCCCGACGCCACGTTCCCTTCGACCACTTCCACCGTCCCGTCCGGGTGGCGGATGCGCACCTGGAAGGGCACCGGCGGATCGCCCGGGCTGCGGGCGTTGAAGTTGTCCACCTCCACGCGCAGCGGGCCCTCCGGCGCTTCCTGGAAGGCCACCGTCTCGCTGGCGGAGGGTTCCACATCGCCGCTGGCATTGGCGTCCGCCAGCAGGCGGCCGCCGCAGCCCTGGCGGCTTAGGCTGTAGATGCGGCTGCCGTCGGGGCAGACCACGTGCAGGTTCAGGTCGTCTTCGGACTCCCAGTCCAGCTCGATGGACAGCGCGGCATTTTCCGCCAGATCTTCCGGCGAGTCGTTCTCTGCCTGGTCCTGCGGCTGCTCTTGCGGCTGATCCTGGGCCTGGTCCTGCTCCGGCCGTTCCTGCGGCAACGGCGGCTGCGGCTGGTCGGCGGTTTCTTCCGGGGCGGGCTCTGGCGGCTGCTCGGCCTGCTCGTCGGCCTGCTGTTCGGGTTCCGGCGGCGGGTTCAGGGTCGGCTCCGGCGTCTCGGCGGGCTGCTCTTCGGCAACCGGCTCTTCGGCCTGCGCCATGTCTTCCGGCTCGTCGACCGGCAGGTGAGGCACATCGGCCTGATCGACCGGCTCCTCGGCCGCAGGCGGATCGACGGGCAGATGCGGCACGTCGGCCTGGTCCACCGGCTCCTCGGCATCGGGCGGGCTGACCGGCAGGTGCGGGACGTCCGTGGTGTCCACCGGCGCATCGGCATCCGGCGGGCTCACCGGCAAATGCGGAACATCGGTGGTGTCCACCGGCTCTTCGGCCGCTGGCGGATCGTTGGGCAAGTGCGGGACGTCCGTGGTGTCCACCGGCGCATCGGTGTCCGGCGGGCTCACCGGCAGGTGCGGAACATCGGTGGTGTCCACCGGCGCGTCCGCTTCGTTCACCGGCAGATGCGGCACATCGGCGTCCGGCACATCGGCGTCCGGCGCATCGAGGGTGCCGACGGTTCCCGGATCGGTCGACCGGTTGACCGGCGGACCCGGGTCACCGTCGACATTCACCACATCCACGGGGCCATCCGGCGGCGGTACATCCACCGCCTCGCCGGTATCCACCGGGGCCGGCACCACCGGGAGGTCCGGTGCTTCGGTAGCCGGCGGTACTGTGGCCGGCACTTCGGTGGCCGGCGGCACGGTCGCGGGCGGAACGGTAGCGGGCGGCACGGTGACCGGTCCGGTGGGCAGCGGCCTGCGGTCGATCGGCAGGGCCGGCACCGGCTGCCCTTCGGCCCGCCGGCAGGCGCGCACCGCCACCGCGACCTCAAGCTCCAGGCGCGACAGCTCGGCTTCCAGCACGCTCTGGCGGGCGCGTTCCGCGGTAAGCTGCGGATCGGGCCGGTCGATATCCGCGGCTGCCTGGGTCACCGGGCAGTAGTTGGCCCAGCCATTGTCCGACAGCCATTCGAAGCCGGGCACGCGCACGCCGCAGCCGCTGAGCAGGATGATGAAGATCACCGCCAGCAGGGTGCCGAACAGCAGCCACAGCAGCCAGGCGAGCCACATCAGCGGCTCCACCATCATCACCCGGGAAATCGCCAGGGCGCCGCCGCGCATGCCGAGCGCCGGCCCCCACGGGATGAACTTGCGCAGCACGCCGCGCTCGGGCACCGGGGTGTCCTGCACCATGCCCCAGCAGGTGAGCACCGGCTGGTCGCCGACGATGTAGATGTGGTCCTCGCCGGGGATCTCCAGCGACAGCCCGATCATCTTGCCGAGCATGCGGTCGCCGCCGTGGTCCGACGCGCCGAGCCGTGTCGCCGCCCCGGCGATGGCATCGCGCAGCTCCGCCAGGCGGCCTTCCACCTGCGGGCGCTCGTCCTCCGGCAGGTCGGCCAGCCGGCGCACCGAACCGTCCAGCGGGGTGTACCAGTCCACCGTGCCGCGGGTGGGGTTGTAGTTGGGTTCGGCCAGCAGATTGGCGTGGTCCGCGCCCAGGCTCTGGGTCAGATAGCGGACGATCTGCTCATAGGCCATGTTGACCGGCTGGCCGGCGGTGCCAACCGAATGCAACCCCGCCTGGGTGGTCGTGGCGATCCGTTGTCCGGCCATGTCGGTTAGTCCGTGCCACCGAACACGCGGCTGCCCGGCTGCGGCGCCACCGTGCCGCCGGTGGGATCGTCGGCGACGGCCGGCGCATCCTCCCCGGCGGGGGCATCGGCCGCTTCGC
>JAGQRL010000442.1 GCA_020425485.1 Rhodospirillaceae bacterium | reverse complement strand
TCGGCCAGCGTGAAGGGCGCCACCTCCAGCCCGCCATAGCCCAGCTTGGCGGCAAGTGCGCACTGCTGGGGCAGCGGCAGGTGGCGCAGCACTTCATTGCACAGGCTCAACAGCATGGCGGTCTCCGGTTGGCGCAAGCGATGGTGGTCATCCCGGCAACCTTACATAGAAAACCTGCTCGAACAGGATCTGAACGCCGAAGCCCACCACCACGGCGATCGCCGCCGCAGACGCGATGGCGCGCAGCGAGGGGCGGCGGCCCAGCTCGATCCACTCCGTCGCGGTGGTGAACAGGAAGACGAAGGCAACGGTGGCCGGCCCAAAGGGAACGTGGCCGAACAGGCCGAGTGCGTAGCCGGCGGTGAGCACGACGGTGACGACGAGGCGCGCAAGCACGCCGCGGTCCGGCTCGCTGGCCTGGGCATCTCCGTCCTTGTCCAGCGCCACCGTGGGTGGCTCGGCCGGCGCTTCGGCCGGCGGCGGCGCTGCTCCCAGCCGCCAGCCGCCGCGCAGCGCACTGCGCACCAACAGGGCGATGCCGCACAGCGCCATCAGCACGCCCAGGATGCCCGGCAGCAGCCCCGGCACGGTGTAGGGGTTGATGTTCTGCTCCTCCAGCCGCGGCAGGCGCAGGCTTTCCACCAGCACACCCAGGCCGAAGGCGGTGAGCACCAGCGAGAAGAGGAAATCCGCCTTGTCCATCGGCCGGGTCATGCCCCGCCCTCCGTCGAGCGCTGGCGGCGGCCGCGGCCGAGCAGCCGGCCGAGCCAGCGCCGCGTCACTGGCATGCTCACCAGCACGAACAGAAGGGCGGAGCCCCACAGGGCGATGCTGATGGGCCGGTTGAAGAAGGGCGCCAGGTCGCCGTCGGACAGCACCAGGCCGCGCCGCAGGTTCTTGTCCATCAGGTCGCCGAGCACGATGCCCAGGATCAGCGGCGCCATGGGGTATTTCATCTCGCGCAGGATGAAGCCGAGCACGCCGAACGCCACCATCACCCACACATCGAACACCCGGCTGGTGATGGCGAACGCGCCCACCGTGCACAGCACGAAGATGATCGGCATCAGCCGTTCGCGCGTGACCCGCAGCACCAGCAACAGCGGCCGGGTGAGCAGCAGGCCGAGGATGGCCATGGCGCAGGTGGCCAGGAACACCATGGCCACCACCGAATACACGAAGTCCGGGAACTCGATCATGATCAGCGGCCCCGGCCTTATGCCGTGGATGATCATGGCAGCCAGCAGCACCGCCGCAGGGGCCGAGCCCGGCACCGCCAGCGTGAGCACCGGAATGAGGGCGCCCGGCACGGCGGCGTTGTTGCCGGTTTCCGCCGCCACCAGCCCTTCCACCGAGCCCTTGCCGAACTCCTCCTTGTTCTTCGATGCCTGGCGGGCGGCGGCATAGGAGGCCCAGGCCCCCATGTCCTCCCCCACCCCCGGCGCCAGGCCCATGAAGGTGCCGATGAGGCCGGAGCGGATGGCGGTGATGCGGTAGCGCGCCGCCTGGCGGATGCCCGACCACACGCTGTCCGTCGACCCGCGCACCACGCGGTAGGCGCGGTGGCGCATCACCGTCAGCACCTCGGCGAAACCGAAGGCGCCCACCATGGCCGGCAGAAGCTGGATGCCGCCGCGGAGATCGGTGGAGCCGTAGGCGAAGCGCGGCACGGCGTGGATGCCTTCCTGGCCGATCATGGCCACGAACAGGCCGATCAGCCCGGCGATCCAGCCCTTGATGGGATCGTCCAGCGCTGTGAGCTGGCCGGCGATCAGCACCCCGAAGACGGACAGCCAGAAGAACTCATACGCACCGAAGGACAGTGCGAATTCCGCCAGTGCCGGCGCCACCACGGCCAGGGCCGCCATGCCGATGAGGCTGCCGATGAAGGAGCCGGTGGTGGCGATGGCCATCGCCGAACCGGCGCGCCCGGCGCGCGCCAGGGGATAGCCGTCCAGCGAGGTGGCGGCGTTGGCCGGCGTGCCGGGGATGTTGAGCA
>JAGQRL010000441.1:2540-7302 GCA_020425485.1 Rhodospirillaceae bacterium | reverse complement strand
GGGGCCGACGAAGACCACGAACTCCTGATCCTCGACGCTGAGGTCGATGCCCTTGAGCACGCGCTGGCGCCCGAAGGATTTCGACACGCCTTCAATCCGCAATCCGGCCATCGCCGTTTGGTCCTCCCCACTTGCGCCACCCGTTTCACGCATGGGCGGTCGCGACATTTGTACCGTCGACGTTACAAATATGCTTGACGAAGAGCGGTCCGTCCAGTTGACTCATGGGTAACAAGGAATGGTTCGGCGGTGCCAGCCTCGGCAACCAGACGCGGACCGCGAAGGGGGATGGACGAACGTGGGCAGAGCCGTGAGCCTGCACGGCGTACGTGACGTACGCGTCGAAGCATACAGCGCAAAGCCAAGGGGCGAGACGGTCGGGCTCGACGTCGCCGCCATCGGCATCTGCGGCAGCGATCTCCACTACTACAAGGATGGCGGCATTGGCTCCGCCACCATCAAGGAACCCTTCGTTCCGGGCCACGAGTTCGCCGGCTGGCTGACCGAGGACGTGCCGGAAAAGGGCCTCGCCAAGGGCACCCTGGTGGCCGTCGATCCGGCCTTGCCCTGCGGCCAGTGCGAGTTCTGCCGCTCCGGCCGCCCCAATATCTGCCCCAATGTCCGCTTCACCGGCGCACCGCCCTACGACGGCGCCATGACGGAGAAGATCTGGGTGGCGCCGGAACAGGTGTTCGCCCTGCCGCCGGGGATGACGGCGGAACAGGCGGTGATGCTGGAGCCCCTGGGCGTGGCCGTGCACGCCCTGCGCCACGCCCGCCCGCGCATGCTGGAGGATGTGGCCATCCTCGGCTGCGGGCCCATCGGCCTGCTCTGCCTGGCCCTGGTGCGCCTGCACGCGGTGGGCCGCATCATCGCCATCGATCCCGTCGCCCACCGGGCGGAGCTGGCGCGCGCCTACGGGGCCGACGCCGTGGGCCAGACCCTGGACGTGGTGCGCGACGTGACCGGGGGCCGCGGCTGCGACCTGGTGATCGAAGCCACCAACTCGCCCGATGGGTTTGAGGATGCCGTGGGCGCTGCCGCCATCGCCGGCCGCGTCGTCCTCGTCGGCATCCCGGACGGCGACCACTACGGCTTGACGGCGTCCGCCACGCGGCGCCGCGAGCTGACCATCCAGTTCTCGCGCCGGATGGGCGATGTCTACCCGGCGGCAATCGCACTCGTTGCGGACGGCAAGGTCGATGTCGATCGGATGATCAGTCACCGCCTGGTGCTCGAAGAGGCACCGCGGGCGTTCGACATGCTGTCGCGCTGCGAGGACGGCAGCGTGAAGGCGCTGCTCTACCCCGATGCGTCGCACCTCGCGGCTCCGGGGCGTGCCTGAACCAACACCACGGCCGGCAAGTCGGCCACCACTTTGGGAGGACCTTGCACCATGAAGACCGTACTTCTGTCCGGCATCGCCGGCCTGGCCCTGACGGCGACCGCCGGGACCGCGCTGGCCCAGGACTGGACCCTGGCTGGTGCCGCCGAACCCTATGCGGGGACCACGATCGACGCGATCTTCCTCGATCGTCCGGGCTACCGCGCCATCATCGAGCTTTTGCCGGAATTCGAGGAAGCCACCGGGATCACCGTGAACTACGAGATCCTGCCCTACGAGAACAGCCGCGAGCGCCAGGTGCTCGACTTCACCGCGGGCGGCGATATCGACGTGGTGCTGGTCGACCTGGTGTGGATCGGCGAGTTTGCGGAGAACGGCTGGGTGGTGCCCATCACCACCTTCACCGACAACGCGGACCTTGCCGACCCCGAGCTGAACCTGGACGGATTCTTCCCGCTGCTGCTGGAAGCCTTCGGGTCGTGGGGCGGCGAGGTCTACGGCCTGCCGTTCGACAACTACTCCGGCCTGCTGTTCTACAACCGCTGCATGCTGGAAGAGGCCGGCTTCGACGGCCCGCCGGAGACCTGGGACGCGCTGCTCAACGAGTACGGCCCGGCGCTGACCAACCCCGACGCCGACCAGTACGCCTTCGCGCTCCAGTCGCTGCGCGGCGAAACCCAGTCGGCCGACAGCTTCATGCGCGTGCTGTGGCCGTTCGGCGGCTCGCTGCTCGACGACACCTTCCACTCCAACCTGCTGTCGGCTGAAAGCCAGGCGGGCCTGCAGTTCCGCCAGGACCTGATGGCCTACATGCCGCCGGGCATCGTGTCCTACGACCATGCCGAGGCGGTGAACGCGCTGGCCCAGGGCCAGGCGGCCATGATCACCGAGTGGTCGGCCTTCTACTCCACCCTGGTGGATCCGGCGTCCTCCACCATCGTCGACTGCCTGGCGGTGGCGCCTGAGCCTGCGGGCCCGGCCGGCCGGCTGCCGGCGCTGGGCGGCTTCTCGCTGGCCGTGGCCAGCCAGTCGAGCGACGAGGAACAGGCGGCGGCCTGGCTGTTCATCCAGTGGGCCACCTCCGAAGCGATCGCGCGCGACTATGTGGAAGCCGGCGGCGTCAGCGGCCGTACGGCGATCTACGAGGAGCCGGACATCCGCGAGACCTACATGTTCGTCGACCCCATGGTGGAAAGCTGGCAGGCCGGTGTGCCGGAATTCCGCCCGCGCTTCCCGGCGTGGCCGGAGCTGTCGGACATCATCGCCGAGTGGGGCACCCGCATGATGCTGGGTGACGTCTCCATCCAAGAGGGTGCCGAGGAGATCGGCAGCCGCATGGAAGAGATCCTGGACGCCGAGGGCTACTACGACGGCTCTCGCGAGCTGCTCCAGTAGGCTAGGGGACACGGGCGTCCGGCGGCACAGCGCTGCCGGGCGCCCGCGCCTTCCCTCCGGCTCTCTTCCGGGATCAGGGTCATGAAAGACCGATTTCGCGAACTGGCCGCCGCCGCCGTCCAGGACCTGGGCGGCGTGGCCGCCGGCATGGATGAGGCTGCGGTGGCACCCTTCCTCGATGCGGTGGCGACGGCCAAGCGCATCGCGCTTTACGGCGTCGGCCGCGAGGGGCTGCAGATCAAGGGCTTCTGCATGCGCCTGTTCCATCTGGGCTGCGACGCCCACATGGTCGGCGACATGACCACGCCGCCGGTCGGCCCCGGCGATCTTCTGATCGTCAGTGCCGGGCCGGGCGACTTTTCCACCGTGTCGGCCCTCATGGGGGTGGCCAAGCGCGACGGGGCCAAGGTGGCGGTGGTCACCGCCCAGCCCGGCGGGGCCGCCCCGCAGGCGGCCGACGTGGTGCTGCACATTCCCGCCCAGACCATGGCCGACGACACCGGGGCTGCCGCCACCTCCGTGCTGCCCATGGGCAGCCTCTACGAAGGGGCGCAGTATGTGGTGTTCGAAGTGCTCATCTTGATGCTGCGCGACCGGCTGGCGGCCACCGCCGACGGCATGCGGTCGCGCCACACCAACCTGGAATAGGAACGATGGCCGCCGGACCGGACCTGAGCAAACCCACAGCACCGGCGGCGGGCCCGGACCTGGCGAAGCGCGAAGCGGCCGCGCCGGCCGAAGCGGTGGCCAGCGCCGAGGCCGGCCCGCAGGCCAAGGCGCCGCCGCGCATGCGGGGCGGGCGCATCGGCCGCTGGACGCCGGCCTGGTTCGTGGCCCCGGCGGTAGCGGCCCTGCTGGCCGTCGGCATCTTCCCGCTGCTGTTCGCCCTGGTGAACAGCTTCCGCAGCTACAACCTGACGCGCACCCGCGGCGGCCACCCCTTCATCTGGTTCGACAACTACGCCGATGTGCTGACGGACTCGTCCTTCCAGGACGCGATGATCCGCACCATCGGCTTCCTCGTCACCGTGCTGCCCATCCAGGTGATGCTGGGCATGGGCATCGCACTGTTCCTGCACAAGCCCGGCGTCGGCTTCCTGAAGACGCTGACGCGCCTGTCGCTGGTGGTGCCCATGGCCACCACCTATGCCGTGGTCGGGCTGATCGGCCGGCTGCTGTTCAACCGCGATGCCGGCATCGTCAACTACATCGCCTCGCAGTTGGGGATCGGCCCCATCGAATGGCTGGGCGACCCCGACATGGCCTATGTGGCGGTGGCGGTGATGGACATCTGGCAGTGGACGCCGTTCTGCGCCCTGGTGTTCCTGGCCGGGCTGACCATGGTGCCCAACGAGGTGGAGGAAGCCGCCCGGCTGGAAACCAAGGAGTGGACCTCCATCCTGCGCCACGTGCAGCTTCCCTACCTGCTGCCGGGGCTGACGGCGATCTTGATCCTGCGCACCGCCGATATCCTGAAGCTGTTCGACATGATCTTCACGATGACCCGCGGCGGCCCGGGGGCGGCGACGGAGCTGGTCAGCGTCTACATCCAGCGCATCGGCTTCCGGGTGTTCGACCAGGGGGCGGCTTCGGCCCAGGCGATCTTGCTGCTGATCCTCACCATCATCCTGTCGCGGCTCTACATCCGCGTCGTCTACCAGGAGGTGCAGCAATGAGCGCCCCGGCCACGACGGCAACCGGCGAAGCGGCGATGGCCGGCAAGGCGGCGTCCACCGGCAAGCGGCGCCCGCGCATCGCCTGGATCCAGGTGGTGGGGCTGATCGTGGTGATCTGCGGCTGCCTGTTCCCGTTCTACTGGATGGTGGTGAGCAGCCTGAAGCAGGCGGTCGACGTGATGGCCAGCCCGCCGGTGTTCTGGTTCACCCCGACGCTCGACCACTACTGGGAAGCGCTGGACAACCACGGCGTCGGCGGCAGCCTGCTCAACTCGATCATCGTGTCGGCCTCCACCACCGCGGTGGCGCTGGCCCTGGGCACGCCCGCCGCCTACGCGCTGGCGCG
>JAGQRL010000441.1:0-2397 GCA_020425485.1 Rhodospirillaceae bacterium | reverse complement strand
AACCTGCCCATCGTGGTGTGGATCTGTGCCGACCAGTTCAAGTCCGTGCCGGTGGAATTGGCGGAGGCGGCGCGCCTGGAAGGGGCATCGGAATTCACCATCTTCTGGCGGCTCTACCTGCCCCTGGGGGCGCCGGGGGTGGCGGTGTCGGCCATCTTCTCGTTCATCTTCTCGTGGAACGAGCTGCTCTACGCCCTGGTGCTGACGCGGTCGGACACCTACACGGCACCCGTGGCCGCCACCAGTTTCATGAGCGGCTACGAGCTGCCGTGGGGAGAGATCATGGCCACCGGCACGATGATCGTGCTGCCGGTGATCATCTTCGCCATGATCGTCTCCCGCCAGCTCGTCCGCGGCCTGACCATGGGGGCGACCAAGTGATCGCGGGCGCACCCCGGCCGGGCAAGACGGGAGAGATCACATGATCTTCGGAACCAACCTGTCCTTTGCGGTGAAGCGCTGGGTGGAACCGGAAGCCTGGGCTGCGGTGGTCCGCAACGACCTGGGGCTGGAGGTCGCCCAGTTCAGCTTCGACATCGTCGATCCCTGGTGGCCGGCGGACCTGCGCGCCAGCCTGGCCGCCCGCATCCGCCGCGCCTGCGCCGCCGAGGGGCTGGCCCTGCACAGCGCCTTCGTCGGCCTTGCCCACTACACCTATAACCAGCTTCTCCACCCCACCGAGGAGGGCCGCGTGGCGGCCCGCCAGTGGTACCGCAACGCCATCGACTTCGCGTCGGACCTCGGCGTGGTGGCGGTGGGCGGCCCGGCCGGCGCGTTGAGCCCGGCCGACGCGGCCGACGAACAGGTGCGCTCGCGCCGCTATCACGGCCTGCTCGACGACCTGCGCGGGCTGTCCGACCACGCCAAGGCGCGCGGCCTCGGTGCCCTGCTGGTGGAGCCGACGCCGCTCACCCGGGAGTTCCCGTGGTCGATCGAAGGGGCCATGCAGATGGCCGAGGATCTGGCCGGCACCACCTCCGTTCCGGTGCAGTACTGCTTCGACTGGGGCCACGCGCTCTACCAGCCGCTCTACGGCAACCAGGCCGTCACCCGGCCCTGGCTGGAGGCCCTGAAGGCGCATATCGGCCAGGTGCAGTTGCAGCAGACCGACGGCACGCTGGACCGCCACTGGGGCTTCACCCACGCAGACGGCATTGTCGATCCGGCGGAAGCGGCGGCGGAAATGCGCGCCTGCGGGCTGGGCGACACGCCGGTGTTCCTGGAGGTGTTCTACCCCTTCGAATGGACCAACGAGCAGGTGCTCGACGACATCAAGCGCACGGTGGATGCCTGCGCACCGGCCTTCGCCTGAGGGCCGGAGATGGCGATGCAGGGCGATGTGGACCAGGCGGCGGAACAGCGCCGCGCCCGCATCGCCTGGTACTATTTCGTCGGCGGGCTGACGCAGCAGGAAATCTCCAACCGGCTGGGGCTCACCCGCGCGCGGGTCAACCGCATCCTGGCGGCCTGCCGGGCCGACGGCATGGTGCGGGTGGAGATCCATTCGCCGTTTGCCCGCGCAGTGGAGCTGGAACACGCGCTGGTCACCCGCTTCGGGCTGACCGAGGCGGTGGTGGCGCCGGTGCCGGACGACCCGGAAACCCTGCAGCAATCCATCGGCCATGCCGCCGCCGGCTATGTCGCCTCGCTGGCCCGGCCGGGGATGACGCTGGGGGTGGGCTGGGGGCAGACGCTGGGGCAATGCGTCAACGTGCTGCGCAGCCCGCCGATGCCGGGGATGACCGTGGTGTCGCTGATGGGCGGGCTCACCCGCGGCTCCTCGCACAACACCTTTGAGCTGGCCTCGCGCTATGCCGAAGCCTTCGGGGCGGAAAGCCTGCACCTGGCCGCGCCCATCTATGTGGAGGGGGCGGCGGTGCGCCAGACGCTGCTGTCCACCGATCCGCTGCGCCAGGTGCAGGAGCGCGCGCTGGCGGCCGATCTGGCGGTGATCAGCGTCGGCGACCTGTCCGGCCAGTCGCTGCTGTGCCGGGTGGACACCGTGGCCTCGGTGGTGGACGAGTTGCGCCAAGCCGGTGCCGTGGGCGACGTGCTCGCCCACTTCCTCGATGCCGAGGGGCGCGAGGTCGACCATCCGCTCAACCGCCGCGCCATGGCCATGGCGCCCGACGGCTTGCGCCGCATCGGCCACACCGTGGCGATCTCCGGCGGCGCCCACAAGGTCCCGATCCTGCGGGCGGTGCTGACCGCGGGCTACATCAACGCCCTGGTCACCGACGAGGCAACGGCGCAGCGCCTGATCGAAGGCTGAGAGAGGGCGGCTTTCAAGACGGTTCCGGCCCGCTCTCCCAGCCGGCCACCCACGGAAGTGTATGATTTCATGGGTGGCCGGGTGGGGGAGCGGGCCGGCCACGGCATTGCCAAGCGGACACTGAG
>JAGQRL010000440.1 GCA_020425485.1 Rhodospirillaceae bacterium | reverse complement strand
GGCCGACGATGATGAAGCCCTTTTCCGCCCGCAGCACATGCATGGTTTCGGTGCCGTAAGGCGTGATGCCGTGGGGTTCGCCCGCCGCCATCACCGCTTCCCACAGGGCGGCACCGTAGGCCGCGGGCACGTTGATCTCGTAGCCCAGCTCGCCGGCGAAGCTGATGCGGAACACCCGCGCCGGCACGCCCGCCACCTCGCCCTCGCACAGGCTCATATGGGGGAAGGCGTCGCCCGATAGATCGATGGTGGTGCCCAATGCGGCCACCACCTCGCGGCTTTTCGGCCCGCACAGGCCAACCACCGCCCACTGCTCGGTAACGCTGGTGAGGTAGACCTTGAGGTCCGGCCATTCGGTCTGCAGCCAGTTTTCCAGCCAGCTCATCACCTTGGCGGCGCCGCCGGTGGTGGTGGTCATGTGGAAATGGTTGTCGCCGAGCCGGCTGGTCACCCCGTCGTCCATCACCATGCCGTCTTCGCCCAGCATCAGGCCGTAGCGGCACTTGCCCACGCCCAGCTTCAGCCAGGCGTTGGTGTAGACGCGGTTGAGGAACTCCGCGGCGTCGGGNNCCCTGGATGTCGATCTTGCCCAGCGTGCTGGCATCGATCACGCCGACCGAGCGGCGCGCCGCCGCCGCCTCGCGGTTGACCGCGGCGTGCATGTCCTCCCCCGCCCGGGGGTAGTACCAGGGGCGCTTCCACTGGCCGACATTCTCGAACACAGCACCATGGCTTTCGTGCCAGGTGTGCATGGGGGTGCGGCGCACCGGGTCGAACAGCGTCTTGATGCGGCGCCCGGCGATGGCCCCCATGGTCACCGCGGTGTAGGGCGGCCGGTAGGTGGTGGCGCCGATATCGGCGATGGAGGCGCCCAGCGCTTCGGCGACGATGCCGAGCGCCGTCACGTTGCCGATCTTGCCCTGGTCGGTGCCCATGCCGGTGGTGGTGTAGCGCTTCACCAGCTCCACCGACGTGTAGCCTTCGCGCACCGCCAGCTTCAGGTCCTTGGTGGTGACGTCGTTGTGGTAGTCGACGAAGATCTTCGCCGGCCTATCGGTGCGGGCGGAGGGAAGCTGCCAGGCCAGCCGGATTGGTGCTTCCTCCGCGGTGTCCGCCGCCGGCGGTACGGGATCCGGCCCATCGTCGCCGACGGCGCGGGCGGCCTTGGCACCAGCATCCAGCCCATCGGCGATGGCCGCAACCAGGCCGAAGCGGCCGGCACACGCCCCGGCACAGCGCATCGCCTGGGTGGGCGGGTAGAGATCGGGCACGAAGCTGCCGATCTGCTCCTCAAAGCGCAGCTTGCCGCGGGCCTGGGAAAACAGGTGGACGGTGGGGTTCCAGCCGCCGGACATGGCCAGCAGGTCGCAATCCAGCACCGTTTCCATGCCGGGCTGGACGGACCGCGCATCGGCCCCCAGGCGCATGGCGCGGGCCTGGCGCACATGGGCGCGGCCATGGGTGCCGACGATGGTGTAGCCGGCCAGCACCGCCAGCCCGTGCTCGGCGGCCGCGGCGGCCGCCGTCGCCCCCGGCCCCGCCGGCCGGATGTCGACGATCCCCGGCACCGCCACCCCGGCGCGCACCAGATCCACCGCGGTGGCATAGGCGCTGTCGTTGTTGGTGAACAGCGCCACCCGGTCGCCCGCCTTCACGGCAAAGCGGTTGAGGTAGCTGCGCACCGAGCCCGCCAGCATGATCCCCGGCCGGTCGTTGTCCGGGAACGCCAGGTGGCG
>JAGQRL010000439.1:4067-4266 GCA_020425485.1 Rhodospirillaceae bacterium | reverse complement strand
CGCACACCGCCATCCGCGAGGATGCGTCGATCAACCTGGCGGCCATCGCCGCGTTCAACCGCACCTACCCGGACCTGGACATCGTTTTCGTGGAAAGCGGCGGCGACAATCTGGCGGCCACCTTCAGCCCGGAGCTGGCGGACATCACCATCTACGTCATCGACGTGTCGGCGGGGGACAAGATCCCGCGCAAGGGCGG
>JAGQRL010000439.1:0-4035 GCA_020425485.1 Rhodospirillaceae bacterium | reverse complement strand
ACAAGATCGACCTGGCACCGCTGGTGGGCGCCAGCCTGGAGGTGATGGACCGCGATGCCCGCAAGATGCGCGGCGAGCGGCCGTTCCTGTTCTGCAACATGAAGGACGGCACCAACGCCGACGACGTGGTGGCGTTCATCGAGGAAACCGGCGGGCTGGTGGCCGCCTGAACCAGTACGACCTGGGCACGACCTGACGACAAGGGGAAGGACGATGGGACGTTTGATCTGTGCGGTCTCGCTGCTGCTGGCGGCCACGGTTGCTCCGGCGCTGGCGCATACCGGGGCGGGATCGGTATCGGGGTTCTCAGCCGGGCTGCACCATCCCCTGGGTGGGCTGGATCACCTGCTGGCCATGGTGGCGGTGGGCATTCTGGCAGCCCAGTTGGGCGGGCGCGCGCTGTGGGCCGTGCCGGCCGCCTTCGTCGGCATGATGCTGGTGGGCGGGCTCGCCGCCATGGCCGGCATCGGCCTGCCACTGGTGGAACTGGGCATCGTCGGTTCGGTGGTGATCCTGGGGGCGGTGATCGCGCTCGGCCGGCGCCTGCCGCTGGCCGGTGCGGTGGCGTTGGCGGGCGTGCTGGCGGTGTTCCATGGGCATGCCCACGGGCTGGAGATGCCTGCGGCCGCCAGCGGCCTTGCCTATGCGGCCGGCTTCGCGCTCGCCACTGCGGGCCTGCATGCGGCCGGCATCGGCCTTGGGCTTGCCACCCGGCGGCTAGGCGAAGGCGTGGGCCGCGCGGTGATGCGCATCGGCGGTGCCGGCGTGGCGGCGGCCGGGGTGGCGCTGCTCGGCATGTGAGCTGGGCATGTGAAGGCGGCCCGCCGGTCGGCGGTGCCGCGCCGCAAGGCGAAAGGTGAGATCAGGCGGCTGACCGATCGAGTGCGGCGATGACGCCGCGCAGTTCGGCCAGCCCGACATGGCGGCCGACCAGCGGGTAGCCCGGCTGGCCCAGGCGCCCGCGATCGTCCGGCATGTCCAGCCCATGGTCGGGGCGGAAGGGGATGTTGGCATCGGCGCGCCCGGCCGCGACCCGGCGCTTTTCCTCCGCGCGGGCCTCGGCGATCAGCGCCACCATGTCCACATCGCCCTCCAGGTGCCCGCTTTCATGGAAGCTGCAGGGCGGGCCGGCGGTTTCCCGGTGCACGTTCCTCAGGTGCAGGAAATGCACCCGCGCGCCCAGCCGGCGCATCATGCCGGGCAGGTCGTTGTCCGGCCGCGCGCCGAGCGAGCCGGAACACAGCGTGATGCCGTTCGCCGTGAGGTCGACGGCATCCATGATCGCCGCGTAGTCGGCTTCGGTGGACATGACCCGCGGCAGGCCGAGCAGCGGGAAGGGCGGGTCGTCGGGGTGGCAGCACAGCCTGAGGCCGAGCGCTTCGGCCAGCGGCGTCACCTCTTCCAGGAACTCCACCATGTTGGCCCGCAGCCGTTCCGGCGTGATGTCGCCGTAGAGCGCCAGGTGCTCCTTCAGCGTGTCCAGGGTCAGCGTTTCCACCGATCCCGGCAGGCCGCACAGGATGTTGCGCGCCAATGCCGTGCGCGCCGTGTCGTCCATCTCCTTCGCCCAGCGGCCGGCTTCTTCCACCACCGCCGGCTCGTAGTCCGTGCCGGGGCGCTTGAGCAGGTAGATGTCGAAGACGGCGAAGTCGATCAGGTCGAAGGCCATGCAGGCGCGGCCGTCGGGCAGGGGCCTGGCCAGTGCCGTTCGCGTCCAGTCCAGAACCGGCATGAAGTTGTAGCAGATGGTGGGGATGCCGGCCGCCGCCAGGTGTTCCAGGCTCTGCTTCCAGGCGGCGATGTGGTCGCGCCACGGCCCCGTCTGGCGCTTGATATCTTCGGACACCGGCAGGCTCTCCACCACCTCCCAGGCCAGGCCGGTCGGCTGGCCGCCATCGTGGGAGATGCGGCGCTGGTGGGCCGCGATCTCCTGCGGCGACCAGACGACGCCGGCAGGCAGGTGATGCAGCGCGGAGACAATCCCGGCAGTCCCGGTTTGCCGGACTTCGGAGATCCGTATCGGATCCTTCGGCCCGAACCACCTCCACGTCTCCCTCATGACACGTCCTCGAAATACTGTGCGTGGTCGCGCCGCACATCGTTGAGGATCTGCTCGATCCGGCTGAGATGGCTGCGCATGCGGGTTTCGCCGGCTTCGGCGTCGCCCGAGGCGATCGCAGCCAGGATGTCGCGATGCTGCCCGAACACCAGTTCGGTGTCGGTCATCAGCGTCAGGTAGCGCACCCGGTCCATATGGGCCTTGTAGTCCTCGATCAGCGGCCACACGTAGCCGTGCCCGGCGGTGGCGCAGATCAGGCTGTGGAAGCCGTCGTCCAGGCTGTGGAAGCGGGAGCGGTCGTTCTCGTCCACCGCCTCGCGCTGCCTGGCCAGGTTGTCGTCGAGCCGCGCGATGTCGGCAGCGGTGGCCCGGGCGGTGGCGGCACGGATGCAGGCGATCTCCAGCGCGATGCGGATGAAGGCCGCTTGGCGCACCGCCGCAGTGGAGATCTTGGTGATCAGCGTGGCGCGCTGCGGGCGGATTTCCAGGAACCCCAGCTTGGACAGCCGGAAGAAGGCATCGCGCACCGGCTGGCGCGACACATCGAGCTGCCGCGCGATCTCTGCTTCCGAGACCTTGGTGCCCGGCGGCAGGTCCAGCGTCACCAGGGCCGAGTGCAGCGCATCGAAGACCTGCTCCGTGGCCGAGGGGGCCGTAGCCTTGCCCAGGGTGGCGAGGCGGAGATCCGTGGCGGGGCTTTCCATCGATGCGGACGCGCGGAAGAGTTTGTTTGACACAATTGGCAGACTAGCATATTAGTTGAGAGCCTCAAGAAGAGAATGCACTATGCCGCTTACCGCCCCAGTCCGGCTATTGCCCGCCGACACTCGGCCGCGCGGCATTGCCCCGGCGCTTCACGACAGCGCGGCGGACCTGCCAACGATCATCCGCACGACCGGCCCCGCCCGTGCTGGTTGGGCGCGACCGACCGTTTCCCGGCCCCAGCGGCACCATTCTCCGATCCCGCCACGCGCGTCGGAAAGGAACGCCTACGCGAGATGCGAGGCAGACGAGGTCACCTGCGACCTCACCTACAAGCCGGCCAAGGACACCGACCGACCGTAACCGGCAAATTTATTGGGAGGACTACATGGCCTACTTCAAATCCGCGTTGGTGGCATTGGCGGCCGGCACCATGCTCGGCACCTCTGCCTATGGCTGCGAAATCACCCTGCGGTCGTCCGACACGCATCCGCCGGGCTACCCGACCGTCACCGCGGTCCAGCACATGGGCGAGCTGCTGGAAGAGCGTTCGGGCGGGCGGCTGTGCATCGAAGTGTTCGACTCCGCGCAGCTCGGCGAAGAGGTCGACTCCATCGAGCAGACGCAGCTCGGCGTGATCGATATGGACCGCGTCAGCCTCGGTCCGTTCAACAACATCATCCCGGAAACCGCAGTCTTCTCGCTGCCCTACATCTTCCGCTCGGTCGACCACATGCACGCCGTGCTCGACGGCGAGATCGGCCAGGAAATCCTGGGCACGTTCAGCGATCACCAGCTCGTCGGCCTGGCCTACTACGATGCCGGCGCGCGCAGCTTCTACAACCGCACGCACCCGATCACCTCGATCGACGACATCGAGGGCATGAGCTTCCGCGTCATGCAGTCCGACGTCTTCGTCGACATGGTCAACGCGCTGGGCGGCAACGCCACGCCGATGCCCTATGGCGAGGTGTATTCGGCCATCCAGACCGGCGTTATCGACGGGGCGGAGAACAACTGGCCGTCCTACGAAAGCTCCGGTCACTACGAGGTGGCGGGCTACTACACGCTGGACCAGCACCTGATGGTGCCGGAGGTCCTGGTGATGTCGCAGATCACCTGGAACAGCCTGACCGACGAGGACCGTGAGCTGATCCGCCAGGCGGCACTGGACTCCGTGCCGTACGAGCGCGAGCAGTGGGCCGCCCGCGAGGCCGCGTCGGAGGAAATCGTCCGCGCAGCCGGCGTTGAGATCGTCACCGACATCGACAAGA